>CAZHBL010000497.1:0-4420 GCA_964530105.1 uncultured Pirellulales bacterium
TTTCAAAGTAGTCGCCGGTGGTCACCGCCCGCATCCGGCGGAAAAACGGCGCGATAAGCCAGAAAAACGGCGTTACAAAAAGCCACAGCCACTGATACCAGATACCCGAAACGCCGGTGTTGTACGTCTTTGCCGCAACGCTGACAGCCTGGTCCGAGTGCGTCCCTGAGCCGAACATGAAGAATGCCATCATAATTTTGCCGAACTTACGGTCACCGATGAAAAAGCTGGCGGAGCTGCGAACCTTTTTGACCGCCCAGAAGCCGATGAGCGTGATACCGACCAGATAAACGACAATTACGACCCAGTCAACGAGTTTAAGGCCTAACATCCATTGACCTCCGGCATAGTTGAATTACAAATCAGCATCCCTTTTCTAAAACATCGCCACAGGACAGCCATTATAGGGACCATCGGTAGACTCGGCAAGAATGAAAAAAGAGATTTACTAAAAAGACCCCTGGAACTCCACATTCAATAAGGGTACTATTAAGACATATTGGGACAAGTAAACGAGTTAATGTAATATGGGGAGTATCGAGATGAACCGACATACTATAAACATTCTTAAGTTAAGGCCGGCGCTGACATTTTGGCTGCTTTGCCTGATTGCTCTGCCATGTTCGACCTACTGTGCCCATGCGAACCAGCAAGCGAGCTGGAAGGCAGGCGTAGCCTCAATTGTCATCACGCCGGACGAATCGATGTGGATGGCCGGTTACGCGGCGAGAGATAAACCTTCGGAGGGAAAGATCAATGACCTGCACGCCAAAGCGTTGGCACTGGAAGATGAGCATGACACGCGGCTGGTAATCGTAACAGTCGATCTGTTAGGCATTCCGCGCCCGATGCGCGACTGGCTGACCGAGCACGTAAAAGAATCTTACAAGCTCGGACCGGAAGCTCTGCTGCTGAACGCATCGCACACGCATTCCGGCCCGGTGCTGCGCGAAGCAAAGTATTCTATCTACGGCAACACTTTGTACGGCCTGTCGCCGGAGCAGATTCAGCAAAACAATAAATACGTGGACGAGCTTCAAGATAAGCTGCTGGAACTGATCGGCAAGGCGATAGAGAACATGGCTCCGGCAAAGCTCGGCTACACACACGCCCGCGCGGGATTTGCCATGAACCGGCGATTGAAAACCGAAAACGGCATTCAAAACAGTCCGAATCCGGACGGTCCGGTCGATCACAACGTGCCCGTACTGCGAATCGACGGCCAGGATGGTAAATTGCGGGCCGTGCTGTTCGGATACGCCTGCCATAACACAACCCTAAGCGGCTACGAATTCTGCGGCGACTACGCCGGCTTCGCCCAGGAGTATATAGAGCAGGCCCATCCCGGAACGACCGCCATGTTTATGGCCGGGTGTGGCGGCGACCAGAATCCGTATCCTCGCGGCGGGCCAAATACCCTCGACTATTGCATGCAGCACGGCCGTGCTTTGGCCAACGGCGTCGAAGCGGCACTTGCTCCGAGAGCACATCCGGTCACAGGGCCGATTCGGGCCGCTCTTGATACGGTGATGCTCGATTTTGCGCCGCTGCCCAGCCGCAAGCAGCTCGAACAAAGCGCAAAGTCTGAAAATAAATATCAGCGCCGACATACACAGGTACTGTTAGAGGAACTGGAGAAAAACGGTAAAATTCGGACGACGTATCCATACCTGGTGCAGGTCGTACGATTCGGCGATGACCTGACAATGGTCGCCCTGGCCGGCGAGGTCGTCGTGGATTATTCTCTGCGTTTGAAATCGGAGTTGCCCGGCCAGGCCGTCTGGGTGGCGGCTTACTCGAACGATGTTTTCGGTTATATCCCTTCGCTACGTGTTCTAAAAGAAGGCGGCTACGAGGCAGGCGACGCCATGTTATATACCGACCTGCCCGGCCCGTTCGCCCCATCGGTCGAGGAGCGGATTGTTGCCAAGGTCCACGAGTTGGTCGATAGAACGGCTGTTTCGCGAGGCAAATAATAACATGAACGCAAGCTTGAGACGCTATCATAAAACATCCGCCAAAGCCTTTCTGGTGATTTTGGCCCTTTCGTTCCTCTATTATGGCGCGACAAGTGGCGTCGCCGGCGCCCATTCGAGCGATGCAGCGGCCAACGTTAATTTGGAGCTGATTCGGCCCAGCGAAGACGGGAGCGGTTTTGTTCTCGCCGGATCGGGCAGTAAATTTCTGGCCTGGGGCGTCAACTATGACCACGATGATACGGGGCGATTGCTTGAGGACTACTGGATTAAAGAGTGGCCGACCGTTGTGGAAGATTTTAAGGAGGTTAAGGCGCTCGGCGCCAACACGGTTCGGATTCACCTGCAGACGGCAAAATTCATGCAGACGCCGACAGAGCCGAACCACGCATCCCTTGAACAGCTTACCCGCCTCGTAAAGCTGGCCGAGCAGACAAGGCTCTACCTCGATATTACGGGCCTGGGCTGCTACCACAAGAAGGATGTGCCCGATTGGTACGATAAGATGGATGAAGCCGCCCGCTGGGATGTTCAGGCGCAATTCTGGGAAGCAATCGCCAAGACCTGTGCCGGGAGTCCCGCAATTTTCTGCTACGACCTGATGAACGAGCCTATCCTTCCGGGCGCCGACAAGGCCGAGACCGAATGGCTCACAGGTAAGCTCGGCGACAGTTTCTTTGTGCAACGAATCACACTGGATCTTGCCGGGCGAACGAGAGAGCAGGTCGCAAGGGCCTGGTTGGACAAGCTCGTTACAGCGATTAGAAAGCACGACCAGAGGCACATGATAACGGTTGGTGTGATTCCCTGGGCACTCGTCTGGCCGAACGCCAAGCCGCTCTTTTACTCGAAGCAGGTCGGCGAGAATCTAAATTTTGTCAGCGTTCACTTCTATCCCAAAAAAGGGCAGGTTGAAAAGGCGCTCAAAGCGCTAGCCGTTTACGACGTCGGCAAGCCCCTCGTCGTTGAGGAGATGTTTCCGCTAAGCTGCGGCATTGATGAGCTGGACGCCTTCATCGACGGCTCGCGAAATATTGCCAACGGCTGGATCAGCTTCTACTGGGGCAAGAGCATCGAAGATTACGCCCAAGGCGACCTCGATATTGCCGGCGCGATAATAAAGAGCTGGCTTGAACATTTCCGCGCGAAAGGCCCTGAGATTCTTGGCCAGTAGGGGCAGACCCGTGTGCCTGCCCATCGCACACACGCGTCTATCGATTCGATTTGACCTGTTCGATAAGTTCTAGCGTTTGGGCTATCATTATCTCGCCTGCTCCTTTTGCGAGATTTGTCGCACCGGCCGGCTCGTATCCTCCTTCGTCGTAAGCGTCGCTGTGGCAGACGTATCCGATGGCGTCATTGCTCAGCGTCACAATAAAAAGCTTCTCCAGTCCCGCCCGTTTCTTTATCTGGAGTCCCACTTCTACGAGCACTTCGCCGGGCAGTCCCAGAATATAAATGTCTCCAAGTCGCAGAACCTGAATTTCACTGGTCACCGGCTCAGGAATTTTATCATTCCCGGCGGCTTTCCCCGTCGCCGGTTTTTTTGTTGGAAACGTAACCTCCGTTTTAAGGCCGCTCAGAGTAACATCACCGGTGGTCGTGACAAACTGAAGCCTCCTGAGGGCCTCGCCTCCGATCGCCCTGCCTATCTGCCTGCGGGGCAGGACTCCCCTGTCGAACGGCACGGCGTCGCCCGCCAGCCCGAGAGTAAACAAACACAGCCCCCCTTCCGCCTGTTCGACAACTCCTGTAACAAAAGCGGGGTAATCGGCCGATACCGCTGTACTCAGAAATGGATATATGGAAACCGGGTGACAGCCGAAATTGACCAGCGAGGCAATAAGTTCGCCGGCCATATTCTCGACCCTCAGCACGCAAACCTCCGGATCGATGGGCCCGAATTTCCATTCAGTCTTATCATCAGGCATAACAAACGTCGTTCTAACGTCACCGCTGGAATCAACCACAACTTTTCTTGTGGCTCTTACTTCCGGCGGCACTGTAAAAGCCATTTTCACCAGGCCATTACTATTTTTTGGCCTTCGGTTATAGACGATTTCGGGAGCCTGACCTTTCGCCGCACCGATCTTCACTTGCCGCATTTCTTTGTGAGCAACCAGCACCGAGCCTGCGATTTTTTTTACGAGTGTATCGAGGTAGGACCGATCGATGTCCGGAGGGGGATCATCCCCTGCGGTTCTGAACTTGGATTTAGTGAAAACCTCCGGCCCGGAATGTGTATGCGTGGCGCAGACAAGGATATTTTGTTCGGGGATACCGGTCTTTTCAGTGATAATCTTCCGTGCCGGCCCGGTGATTTCTTCCAGCGGCGTGTACAGCAAATCAGCCGAGATGATTGCCACGGTATTAGTACCATCATTGAAAACCAGCGCTTTTGCATAAAGCTCATCGAGAATATCATCGCTCGGCTTGCCGTAGGA
>CAZHBL010000498.1:0-4412 GCA_964530105.1 uncultured Pirellulales bacterium
CAACTCTGACCTCTGTCAAAAATCACTCATTTTGCGGAAGTCTTTTGATGTGTCAGCTAAGGATTTCCTGACCTCGCAAATAACTTAACACCGTGTGATATTGCTGTCAAAGCCAATTTAAGAACTTCAACTCTCAATCACTTCTATCTGCGAACCTCATCGCCAATTTCTGATGCTCCGGGTTGGATTTAGTCGGCTGGGGCGGTTGCTGGGCAAAGACCAGCGCAACGAAGCAGACGGCGGTGATGACTGCAATCAGTGTTTCATGGTGTTGCTTGTTTGTTAGACTGCAAGAATCATACGTGGTCGTCATTGCGATACCAAAGGCAATTGGATGAAACTTGCCTGGCCGGGCGCGTGGTAAATACGCTGGAAAGCCTTTCGATAATCCCCCGGTTTGGCCCAGAAGATATTCGTGACAAAGGTCTGGGGGTTACGGTCGTAGAGCGGAAACCAGCTAGACTGAATCTGCACCATGACCCGATGGCCCGGCAGGAACACGTGGTTCGCCGTCGGTAAAGCGAAGCGGTAGGTCAGGGGCTTGTCGGGAGTGATGGCTTTGGCGGTCTGGAGGCTCTCGCGGTAGCGACCCCGGAAGATGTCGGCTGAAACCATCAGTTGGTAGCCTCCCAGGGCCGGTTGGCCAGCAACTTCGTCAGGATAGACGTCAATTAGTTTGACGACCCAGTCGGAGTCCGTGCCGCTGGTGGAAGCAAGCAGGTTGGCAACCGGTTGTCCACTGATTTTTACCGGCTCGTTAAGAAACTCGGACACGAACACCAGGACGTCCGGACGCCCCGATGCCTCGCGCTGATCGTCCAGAAGCCATTCCGACCATGTCATGCCATTTCCATATCCGACTGGCTGGATGGGGCGGGCACGGTAGGGCACGGGTTTCGCGGGATCGGAAACGTATTCGTCGAAATCTGCATCGCCCGATTTCGGAGTGGCGAAGCTCAGTTTCAGGCCGGTGTTGAAGTAGAGTGGCGTCGGATGGATGGTGCCGCCACCTGCATCCCCGGCAGGCCAGGCAGGCAAGCGCCTCCATACGTTGGTCCCGGTTTCAAAAGCAAGGACGGGTGGTACGTCGGCTTTGGGTGCGCCCTCTTTGAGGTACTGATCCAGAAACGGACGCAGGATCTCGCGGCGGAAGTAGAGAGCCGAGTCGCTACCGAACTTCAAGGCGCCGAGCGTGCTGCCATCTCCGATCTCCTGGCCGTGGCTCCAGGGGCCCAGAACCAGGAACACCTTGTTGTTGCCCGTGTCCTTCGGTTCGAGTGCCCTGTAAACGGCGACCGCACCGTAAATGTCCTCCGCGTCCCAAAGGCTGTGGACCAGCATTACCGGCACCTTTAGCGGTTGGGCTGCGAGCACCTTGTCCACCGCCTGGTCACGCCAGAACGCATCGTAGGTAGGATGTTCCAGAATCTTTCGCCAGAAGCCGAGTTGCTCCAAGCCGCGCTGAAGTCCCAACTCACCAGCCGATCCCGCCTGCATGAACAAGTCGTAATCATCAAAATGACTCGTCCACCATTTTTCCTCCGATTCGCGGGTGGCCTCCTGGTCGTAGATGTAGGGCATCATCTGCTGACGGAAGGCGCCATTGTGAAACCAATCGTCTCCAATCCAGCCGTCGACCATTGGATTCATTGGCACGGCTACCTTGAGCGCGGGGTGTGGATTTAGGAGCGCCATCAGGGGAAGGAATCCGTCGTAGGAGATGCCGAGAATGCCGACCCTGCCGTTGCTCTGTGGGATGTTTTTCACCAGCCAGTCTATGGTGTCATACGTGTCGGTAGCGTGGTCCACGGGCGTGGGATTTTGCGGTCCTCGAAGCGGCCGGGCCATCACGTAGTCGCCCTCGGACCCATGCTTGCCGCGGATGTCCTGTACGACGCGAATATAGCCGCCTTCGACAATCACCTCGGTGGCGTTGTCGTAGCCGTTCAGGATCGGTCCGAGATGGGCGCTCTGGGCGTGGCTCGTCAGTTTGGTGGCGTCATAGGGAGTGCGCGTCAGAAGAATCGGTGCGCCTTTGGCCCCCTTGGGCACGAGGATGACCGTATGCAACTTCACCCCATCGCGCATGGGGATCATTACGTCCTGCTTTACATAATCGAAACTCTCCGTGACAGGCTCGAACTTCTCGGGTGTCTCGCTCGGAAAGGCTGGGTATTTGGCGGAGGGCAGCGATGCGACCACGGCTTCGCTTGATTTGGCGCGCGGTGTATCCGGAACAGGATTCGCCGTTCGGTTCGGTTGCTGTGCAAGTGTCGCCGCGATGAGGCAACTGGCTACAATGAACGTCCTCAGTATTTTCATGTCGTTGCTCCTTTATCGTGTAGGCAAAATTCGTTCTTGTTCAGGGCGTCTGCACGCCCTGGGTGTTCACATAAAACGTTTGGCTGGCCTCAAAGCCGCATGCAGACACCGTTCCTTCAGCCGCCAGCACACTCAGCAGCTTGTAGCATCCGATGTGGCTGCCCAGATCATACATGGGCTTGGTGGAATCCAGGGTCCGAGATGGACCCTCCGCTTCTGGCCCGATATGGTCATTATTCTTACCCATAAGAACTTTCCCGCCATATCCTAATCTGGCGCACCGACTCTACACCGGGAAAAGCTATTTTGTCAAGGAGGAAACCGAGGTTAGTCGGGAGAAATTCTCTATTCATGAAAAGCGCCAAAGCTATTTCTTATAGAAGATTGAAGATGTTTACATTTTTTGTAAATTTTTTAACTTTTTAATATCAGGACAGTTATACAACGAGCATTTTGACAAAATTGGTAGATAACGGATTGTTGGATCGTATTGCTATTGTAGCGGTTTGCGAATGAAAATATTGTTGCTAAGCGTCTTTTATGGTACTTAGTAGATTTAGCGATTGAATTTGAGTTAGGTAATTAAATGAATCTGCTTAAAATCAAACATATTGGGGGATTATTCAAGGCGAGGTGGTTTCCGATTATACCACAATTGGTTATGCTGGCTGTTTTCGTACTGCTTGTAGCCGGCGGCCTTGGAGTGACAACGGATGATCCGGATTTTGCCAATTGGCTTCGAAATACAAACCTCTCAAATTTGATAGTTTGGTCGTACTGGTGGCCCATCATAGTCATCACCGCCATTTTTTTCGGTCGCTTATGGTGTACCGTTTGTCCCGTGGAACTTATTACATACTGGGCGGGAAGAATAGGTCTAAGACAACAAGTTCCTCACATCCTTAAGAGCGGCTGGGTAGTAACCATCTTCTACACACTCATTTGGATTGTGGGAGTGCACACTCTGGCCGTGAACCGAATTCCTCATCAAATGGCACTCTACCTATTGATGCTAATAATCGTGGCGATAGACATTTCCCTGATATTCCGCAAGCGCGCGTTCTGCAGCTACGTCTGCCCGGTAGGGCACTTGCTTGGCTTGTATGCACTCATATCACCGTTTGAGTGGCGGGCTGACGATCTGTCCATCTGCAAGAGTTGTAAAACAAAAGATTGTTTTGTAAAGAAGAATCATTATCGGCTGATCTGTCGTTCATGCACGAGCAATCTCTACCCAGCTACAATTAAGGACAATCGGGACTGCCTGTTATGCACGCAATGTTTGAAGACATGCCCTTATGAGAACATCCGATTCTCTACCCGGCAGCCGTTCGCCGATTTTTTCACCGCCGTTAACTTGCGGTCCGCGGAGGTTGGATTCATCCTGTTGGTGAGTGGATTTGTCGTCTATGAGATTCTATCGGAGTGGTCGGTTTCCTTATCAATTATGATGTGGTTGCCGGATCGTTATACAGATGCGATTGGAATGACAGGGTCGATGGCCAACTTTGTCTCTGCAATTATCATGTTCGTCGTGTTGCCTGTTCTGGTATTATTGGTTGTGGCTTCTCTGGCTAAATTAGCATCCGGCCGGAAGATGGCGCCTTTCGGGGCAACCGTCAAGACGTTTGCCCTGCTCTTACTTCCGACGATTGCAGGGGCCCATATCATCAAATCCATACTTAAGATGTCCTCACGAATTCCCTACTGGCGAGACGCCCTCTCGGATCCGAAGGGGATTGAGACAGCTCAAAGAATAGACACCGCGAAACTTGTACTGGATAAATCTGTGATGAATGCACTCGATCCAGCAATAAGTTTTGCAGCAGCAGCTGTGCTGCTTGTAGCCCTGGCGGCGACAGTGCAGATTTTCCGCCGGTCTGTGGTTGTGCAGAAACACAGTTCTGGCGTTAAAGTTGTTCTTCTTCTGGGTGTGCTGGCATATTGGGGTATCTTTGGCTTGACGATCTTAAGATGGAGATTCGGCTAACAAGGTGAATATTTTTTGTATAGTCTCAAAATGTAAAATTATTGGTCATCGACTATAAAAGTTGTAGTACTTATGGGGATTATTAGCCTCTTTGCCCATA
>CAZHBL010000499.1:0-4396 GCA_964530105.1 uncultured Pirellulales bacterium
TGTGGTGAAAAAGCTTCAAACCAGTTATCCCGAACTGGCGGGATTTGTCTTCTGGAGTGACAATGGGCATTATAATGTGATCGGCAACAACAACGGACCTGAGCTTATGGCGCATCGGAAAATTGTTACCCTGGAGGCAAAATAGGTATCGTGAGAAATGTCCCCGGTACAGTTTTCGATGAGTTGTGCTTGATAATGACAGGCGTGGCGATTGATTATTTATTATTTACGATTGATTTTTTTTCTTCGTTCATCCGCGTCCATCAGCGTTCATCTGCGGTTGGTATATTCTTTAAAATTGAGTACAGGGAACTCTATTAATGGTTGGTGACAGTACGCAGAAAACGATGACTGTAACCAATAAAAGTCCCATCGAAACAACTTATCACTAACATACTTTTGTTGGTGTGATAAATATTAAGACTGACCGTTAGTTGTTAATAGCGACGTCCACTACGACCGCCACGGTCAGAGCTATCACGTCTGTTTCTGTCACCACGTTCGCCACGTTCGCCACGTTCGCCACGGTCGCCACGTTCGCCACGGTCACCACGTTCACCACGGTCACCACCGAAACCTTCTGGTTTACCCTGGTTACTGCTATGGCTTATTGTCCTCTTACCCTCTTCAACCTTAATGGCGTTTCCCTTCAAATTTTTGCCATTCAGTTCGCTGATCGCGGTTTGGGCTTCATCCGAAACCGACATTCCCACAAACCCAATTCTGTTCGATTCGCCCGTAACCCTGTTTCTTAAGATCTTAACGGATATGACCTTGCCAAAAGCTTCAAAAGTCTGACGCAAATCGGCTTCCGTAGTATCGGGGGACAGATTTCCTACATAAATATTCATATAGATTTCCTTACCTTGCCTATAACAGACATTCTTACAGTTAAAAGGTCTTGCCTTAACGGCAGATCTTTTCTTCTATTAAGATAACAACTTTCACTGACAAGTACAACTCTTTTTGGCTGCTCTTGCCCAGTTTTATTCTTTACCGGAAGAACATTTGTGGGTATCAGTATAGGAAAAAAGAGATCAGACTTTATTAAATCGGGACGCACCAGAAGAAAACAATGATTAAACACATAAAAACTTCAACAATAATCGAGGCCCAGGGCAATAAGCCGAAGATCATCGAAGAGTACATTGGCCGAATGAATACTGAAACACATGGTGTGAGTATCGCTCGAATGAAAAGTCCTGCGGGATGGATTGAGCCCGGCCAGAAGCCGGATTTTGATGAATACACCGTTGTACTCCTTGGCTTGCTTCGCGTGAAAACGAGAAAAGAAACAATTGACGTGAAAGCAGGCGAATCAATTGTTGTTGGAAAAGGTGAATGGGTGCAGTACAGCACTCCGACAGAACAAGGAGCAGAATACATCGCTGTCTGTATCCCTGCTTTTTCTCCTGACACCGTTCATCGGGACGAAAAATAGGGCGGTTCAAAAATAGCAAAAACCAGGGGGAAAAGTAGAGGCAGCCTTTGTTATTGACGATTTTCGATAGCTAAGCCATAAATTTGCAATTTACGATTGAATTATAGCTGGGACGAGCAAAAGTTGTCCGGTACATTTTTCGATACCGGCTGAAATTAAGTATGGTGGCCCGGGAATTCTACACAGGATAAAATTTCGAACACGTTCTTAATAATTCCCGGAAACCCTGCTTGACAGACGTCCATCGTCTGCTGTATATCGTTAGAGTTCTACGTTAGACGCTGCAAATAAAGAATGAAAGAAAAATAATTGCCGGAGGTTCCCTTATGATGAAAAAAAGGGTTTTTAGATTGTTCAGCTCCTGCCTGGCTCTCGTGTTCGTTTTGCCCTTGACACCCCTGATCGGCGCTTCCAGTCGGATTGAGAAAGGAGAGATGGCCGGATACCTGCTCGTGCCTAACGAGAGAGTTGAACAGAAGTATAACGCCGGGTTCTCCATGTATGTAGCAGCCTGGCCTTTGTTGCAGGAATATCCGGGGAACCGCTTTCAAACCGGTCTGTTCGGCACCTGGATGCACGCTCAGTATGACGGTCCTGACCCAAAAAATCTGTATTCCGATATCGAGGGCGGCCTGGGCTGGTGGCGTGACACGCGGTTCGCCACGGAAACGCCGAAGTTCATTATGGGCGGGGTGGCCCTGAATTTCGTGGCATGGGCCAACGGACCCGGGGCCGGCAAAGGAAGGGACTGGGACAAACCGAACGGCAAGTACGGCGTGGCACAACTCAGTCCCTGGTTGCTGTGGCCCCCCGATGGCCTGAATCTGAAACAGGGTACCTGCGGTGAACTGTTCGGCTACGGGTATCTGCCGCTTCCGCTCACCACGGCCAAATCCACCACTGCCGGGAAAAACGTGCCGACTGGAAATAACTGTTGGACCTTGTTTCTGAACACGCGAAACTTCAAAGGCCCGGTTGCTTTCTTCACCCCCTATTTCTTTTCCAGCGCATCTGTGGACGACCCAAACCTGGCCGGCATGTTTCTGGATACCCGTCCCTCACAGCCCAACAGGGCCTTGCAGATGGAAACCCAGTATATCCCCAGCGTCCAGTCCACTGACATGAAAGGAGAAACCTACGCACGAATAGCCCCAACCTCGTTCCCCCGAGGGCAGCAGGGCGATTCGGCAGTCGTGCACCGCGTTACCGCCTACAACAAGAAGGCGCTCTGGGATGCCGTCAAGGCCTGGTTCGAGGGTGGCCCCCCGGCCAACGGCGCCATCGACCCCTCGGCGGCTGTTGTACACAGCTTTCCCGGAAAAGGGGGGGCAACCTGGAGGATCTATACGCCCTCTGTCCCCAGGGAAAAAAGGGTGCCTCTGGCCTGGAATTCTTTTGCAACTCCCATGGCACCTGATCCGAGCACCTTTGGATACCGGTGGAACTACCAACTGGTAACGAAAAAAGAGTCCAGGGATGGCCCACTGGTGACACTGCCCGAGTACTATCACCTGGTGAATAATAATAAAAAGGCCCAGTGGGTTGTAGTACAGCCCGAAGACGTTCCGGCCGAAACAGGACTAGCCAAGGTTAGCTTTAGTCGACCCCATGAAGAACCATCCAAACCCTACGTCACTCCTGACGATGCGGAGAGTTGCTGGAAGAAGCCCGGCCCCGTGGCAGGACCTTTCCAGGCGCATCCGGGGGACGGCAGCACGGTGACGTACTACTGGTATCGATTCGCCGACCAGCCTGCATTACTCAACGCCGATTTAACGGACAAAGAGCGGGAGAGCCTGCAGGCACGCGTGGAAAAACTCCACCGGAACTGGAAAAAAGACCGCGACTACCTGGCGCCGCCGGCGATTGGAAAACTGGCGGATGTTGACCCGGCCTTGATTGTAATCCCGCCGCCGGGCTTGGAAGCAGGTTATGTACCCATCGCCACACGACAAGCAGTGGAAGAATAGGTTAGCTTCGGCCCAATGTCGTTCACATGGCCTCAGCTAAACAGGGTTGAAGGAGAAGCGGGGTCAGGAGAAGCGAGGAGAAGCGGGGTCAGGCTTGAATGGTGCTTCCTTAAGGCTACCGGCAAGGATCAAATCCGCGTTTCTGAGCCAAGAACGCCGGTTGCCAACGTAAAGAATTGCTTATGGAAGTGCCATTCGGGTCAGGCTTATCTTTTTGCGTTTGAATTAAATATGAACATGCGTAGGTAAGAAAATGGAAAATCGTGCTTTTGGCGGAGACAAGAAGCTTCCGATGAACTCATTGCTGTCGCGGTATGAGAAAAGGTTCATCGACGGCAACGTAGAACGCTTTCCCAACTGGATCGAAGGTTATCATCTGACGCTGACGACCCTTCTCTGGTCCGCCGGCTTGATTGTTTTCGGATGGCTTGCCAGGAGCAGCTACCAATGGCTGTGGGGATCGTCGCTGATGCTGTTTCTGCAGTGGTTCACGGATTCTTTCGATGGCGCTTTGGGCAGGCACAGAGATACCGGCATCCCCAGATGGGGCTATTACATGGACCATTTTCTGGACTTTGTGTTCATGTGCTCGGTTTTGATAGGTTACTCATTTCTGTTCGACGGCCCGAACAGGCAGATGATCTACCTGTTCGTACCTGTCTCCGGCTGTTTCATAGTGAGTTCATATCTGGCCTTTGGGGCGACCGGCGAGTTTAAGATAACCTATCTGGGCAGCGGGCCGACGGAAGTTCGTATATACTTTATCATATTAAATTTCTGTATCATCTTATTCGGTGTCGGCTGGATTGAAAAAATCCTGGTCTATCTCTTCGCCGTATCAATAATTGTCCTGTGCATAATCATCTATAGAACGCAAAAATACATCTGGAGGATAGACATGGGTGAAAAGAGATCGACCTGAGGAAAAAGACCGTAATACAATCTTTCAACTCCTTGTTTTTTAAGCGTGTTTTTCATGCAGCGA
>CAZHBL010000500.1:0-4381 GCA_964530105.1 uncultured Pirellulales bacterium
GAGGCCGTGGCGGTTACCGACCACGGCAATATGTTCGGTGCCGTTGAGTTTTATATAAAGGCTCTCGCCGCTCACATCAAGCCGGTGCTCGGCATCGAGGCTTATATTGCACCTGGCAGCCGGTTGGACAGGACGAAAACCAGCATCTCCGATGCGGCATACCATCTGATTCTTCTGGCCCAAAACAATGTTGGTTATCAAAATCTGCTCAAATTGACAAGCGTCGGCTTTCTTGAGGGCTTTTACTATCGCCCGAGAATCGATAAGGAAATCCTGGCCGAGTTTAACGAAGGCCTGATTTGCACTTCGGCATGTATAAAAGGCGAGGTTGCGGCTGATATTGCCAACGGCGATGAAAAAGCGGCACGCCTTACGGCGGAAAGTTATCTCAAGATATTCGGGCCCGAAAGATTCTTCATCGAAATACAAAGCCACGAGGGTGACGATCCGAATGTCCGGCAGGAATTGATTGACCTGGCGAAGAAGATGGGCATTGGGCTGGTGGCGACGAACGATGTGCATTTTCTGGAACGGGAAGATCATGAGGCCCATAATTGTCTTTGTGCAATAAGCACCGGCAAGAAATTCGATGACCCCGACCGAATGATTTATCCATCAGATATTTATTTCAAGAGTTCCGGTGAAATGCGCAAGCTTTTTGCCGGGACGGCCGAGGCATGTGACAATACTTTGGCAATCGCCGAACGCTGCAATGTAGAGATTGATTTGAAAACACGTCACGCTCCTCGTTTTGAACCTCCGAATAATTTGACGCCGGAGCGATACCTTACCGACTTATGCTACGAAGGCGCCAAAGAGCGCTACGGCGAGATTACCGACGAGATAACGGCCAGGCTCGACAGGGAGCTAAACGTCATCGAATCGAAAGGCTTCTCCAGCTACTTTTTAATCGTCTGGGATTTCTGCAGGTATGCTCATGAAAACGAGATTCCCATCGGCGCCAGGGGCAGCGGAGTCGGGACGCTGGTCGGATACTGCCTCGGCTTGTGTGACGTCGATCCGATTCGCTACGATCTGCTCTTCGAGCGATTCATGGACCCGCACCGTAACGAGATGCCCGATATCGACATTGATATCTGTCAGGTTCACCGTGCAAAAATCATTGACTACGTCCGGCAGAAATACGGGCACGTTGCGCAGATAATAACGTTCGGTACGATGAAGGCCCGCGCGGTTATCCGTGACATCTGCAGAGTGCTCGGTGTCTCGCTGGTCGAAGCCGACCGGCTGGCGAAACTTGTGCCGTTCTCTCTCGATATGACGCTTGAAAAGGCGCTGAAGACCGAGCCCGAGCTGGAAGCCGCCTACAAACAGAGCGAACAGACCAGAAAGGTCATCGACATCGGCCAGAAGCTCGAAGGTCTTACACGTCACGCATCGGTGCACGCCGCCGGCGTGGTTATAGCGGACGAGCCTTTGACGAATTTCGTTCCATTGTATAAAGCGCCCGGCTCGGACGATCTCGTGACACAGTTCGAAGGACCGACGGTCGAAAAGGTCGGCCTGCTGAAAATGGACTTTCTGGGCTTGAAGACTCTCAGTGTTCTGGAGCGGGCCTGCCAGCTTGTCAGGGAAGTTCATGGAAAAGTAATCGACCTCGAAAAAATAGATATTACCGATGCGAAGGTTTTTGAGCTGTTTTCAGCCGGCCGGACAAAAGGTATTTTCCAATTCGAGTCCGGCGGGATGCAGAATCTGCTGATGAAGATGAAGCCCGACCGGATCGAGGACTTGATCGCCGCCAACGCGCTCTATCGCCCCGGCCCTATGATCCTTATTCCGGATTACATCGACCGCAAGCATGGCGCCAAGTGGAGTCTGCCGCACCCGATTATGACCGAGGTTCTTCAAGAGACGTACGGCATAATGATCTACCAGGAGCAGGTTATGAGGATTTGTAACCGCTTGGGTGACATACCGCTGCGGGAGGCATACGCTCTTATCAAGGCCATAAGTAAAAAGAAGGCCAAGACCATCGCCAAGGAGCGGGAGCGATTTATCGCCGGCTGCGTCGATAAAGGTCTGAGCGCCGATCAGGCCGGGCAGATATTCGAGCTGATCGAGCGGTTTGCCGGCTACGGTTTCAACAAGAGTCACTCAACCCGTTACGCTTTCATTGCGTACCAGACCGCTTATATGAAAGCCCACTGGCCCGTCGAATTCATGGCGGCTCTTCTGACCTACGAAATGGACAACACCGACAAGATTGTCGATTATATCGCCGAATGTGTGCAGATGGGCATTGAAGTATTGGCTCCCGATATAAACGAGAGCGGAGTTGATTTCACGCCGCTTTATGAGCAGCATGAAGACGTGCAAAAGAATGCGGGTGTCATTCGTTTCGGGCTGGCCGCCGTCAAGGGCGTTGGTGAAAAGGCGGTCGAGCAGATTATCGCCGCCCGAAAGCAAGTCGGCCGGTTCCAGAGTCTTTTCCATTTCTGTGAGAACGTGGACCTGCGAGCCGCCAATAAGCAGGTCATCGAGTCTCTTATCAAGGCCGGCGCTTTTGATAAGCTCGGCGGCGGCCGGGCGCAGATGATGGCCGGACTCGAAAGGGCAATGGAGAGCGGAGCGGGCCTGCAGGCGGACAAGCAGGCCGGGCAAATGAATTTCTTCGGCCAGATGGGCGGGGGAAACGATTACTCCAAGGACCACAAACGTCTGCCGGACGTTGCGCCCTGGCCCGAGCCGAAAATGTTAGCTTACGAAAAGGAAGTCCTCGGATTCTATGTCACCAGCAATCCGCTCAGCCATCACGCCGAGACGATAAATATTTATTCGACACAGAACAGCTCGCAATTGGCCGATGCCAACGGCGAAAAGCAAATCGTTATCGGCGGAATGATAACGAAAATCAGATTCAACCTTACAAAGACGGGGCGAAATGCCGGCTCGAAAATGGCTGTGTTCACACTTGAGGATTTGCAGGGACAGGTCGAAGTAGTGATGTTTCCCGATGTGCTGAATGAGTATGGCCATATCCTGGTGCAGGACGCTGTCGTTTTTGTAAAGGGCAAGCTCGATTACAGAAGGGAGCGGCCCAACATCCTGGCTTCCGAATTGATACGCCTCGAAGATGTCAGAGAGAAATTGGCTGCCAAAGTCAACATAGGACTCAATGCCAGGGATGTGACCAAAGAGAAGGTGGCGATGATAAAGAGCATCTGTCTGCACCACAGAGGTAAAAGCCCAGTTTATGTCGCCGTGCGAACCGACAGAGGCAAAGTTTACGCCGCGGCCGACAAGGAATTGAGTGTCAATCCCGACCTGGAATTCTGCCGCAAAATGCGCCAATTGGTAGGCGAGGAAAACTTCCAATTGGCAAAATAATATTTGACAGAGGCATCGTAGTTTGCGAGAAACTAAAGCCGGAGAATTATATTTTTCTGATGGCGGTGGTGTAGATTGGTCTTTGGTCTTTGATGTATTTTCGTTCGAAATTTGTGCCGACCCATTCTCCGGATTCGGCGCTTGCGGGTTTGATAAAATCGATCTCTTCAAGTGTGTCACTCCGAGCGGCTAAAACCATCTTTATCTGCTCAAAGTAATCGGCGTGATCGGTGGCAATACGTAATTGTCCCCCGGTCTTCAGGCAGCGGATCAGATGCTCCACGTTGGCGGAGCAGATGAAGCGTCTTTTGTTGTGACGTTTTTTGGGCCAGGGGTCGGGGAAGTAGATGTGGAAACAATCGACCGAGTCATCCGGCACCGAATCGGTCAGAAACTCGGCGGCATCGGTGCGGATTATCCGGACATTCGTCAGGCCCCACCGGCCGATACGGTCCACGGCGTGACGATAGTATTTGCGGGCCCATTCGATACCGAGGAAGTTGTCGCCGGGCTGGACCGCTGCCTGGCCGAGCAGGAAGGTCCCTTTGCCGGAACCGATTTCTATATGAACTGCGCCGGTACGTCCGAAAATGCGGACAAAATCAATTTTGCCGTCCATATCCTCAGCTTTCAGCGAAATTCCAGGAAAGTCCTGTAAGATTCTGGCCATTCGTTAAATCCGTTCTAAACAACACACATCAAAATAGTAACGAGCATCGACGGACGCCATTATACCTGAAAACGGGCATTTAAGCGAAGTTTGAAACTTTTTTCCGGTTTTATTGCTATTAAAGTGATTGCCGGGACTGTTCGATAAGAGGCTGTGAACTCAATTGTTAGCTGATGCGTATTAATTATAGGGCAGAATCTCAGAAGACAGGGAAGGAAGTCTTGAAAATGATTCTACAGTTGGTCAAATCACGCCGGAAACAAATCCTCATCGATATCGATACGCAAAAAGACTTTTTATTGGCCGGGGGCAAAGCCTGTATAAGAAACCACAGGAGAGTTCTGGCGCATATTCGCAGGA
>CAZHBL010000501.1:0-4379 GCA_964530105.1 uncultured Pirellulales bacterium
CGAGGGTTCCGCTGAAGTTCGGGCCTGAGACGCTGACGTCCGTTATTTGTGCGCGTGCATGCGTGACCGTGGCCGGAGCAGAGGAAAAAAAGGCTCAGGGGTGGGGCGAGACGCCTCTTAGCGTCCAGTGGGCCTGGCCCAGCAGCCTTGGTTACCAGGAGCGATGTGACGCGATGCAGCTTTTCTGCCGGATGCTTGCCGAAGCCTGGGCCGGATTCGACCGGCAGGGACATCCAATCGAAATAGGCAGCGATTTTATCGAGTCCGTTCTGCCGAAGCTTTTAGAGCGGCTCAACCGCGAGCGGGGCGAGCAGGCCGAACCGATGCCGCACCTGGCGGCCCTGGTATGCTGCTCAGCGTTCGATGTCGCCCTGCACGATGCGTACGGCAAGATTCTGGAGCAAGATGTATATTCGACCTACAACGCCGAATTTATGAACAAAGATTTATCTGGCTTTCTTGAACCGGCTGAGGGATGCAAGGTCTCATTTGCTGGTAAATATCCAGCCGACTTTTTCAGTTCTCCCCCGGCGAAAACCATGCCGGCCTGGCACCTCGTGGGCGGCAAGGATTTGCTCGATGACTCCGAGCTTACCGGCAGCGAGCCGGACGATGGCTACCCGGTTTTGCTGCCGGACTGGATAAAGCGCGATGGCCTAACGTGTCTGAAGGTCAAGCTTCGCGGCAACGATTCGGAATGGGACTATGAACGGCTGATCAATGTCGGAGAAATCGCGATCAAACATGACGTGCTGTGGCTGACAAGTGACTTCAACTGCACTGTCACCGACCCTGTCTACGTTAATGACATTCTGGATCGGCTGATGGATGAATTTCCCGGCATATACCAGATGATTCTTTACGTCGAGCAGCCATTCCCGTATGACCTGGAGGAAAACCAGATCGACGTCCACAGCGTTTCGGCGCGAAAGCCATTGTTTATGGATGAAAGCGCCCACGACTGGAAACTGGTCAGGCTCGGCCGAAATCTTGGCTGGACCGGAGTGGCGCTGAAGACCTGCAAGACCCAAACCGGCGCGCTGCTGAGTTTGTGCTGGGCAAAGGCACACGGCATGACTTTGATGGTGCAGGACTTGACAAATCCCATGCTGGCGCAAATTCCCCATGTCCTGCTGGCGGCATACGCCGGCACGATAATGGGAGTCGAGACCAACGCGATGCAGTTTTATCCCGCTGCCTCTGCGCCGGAGGAGATAGTGCATCCGGGACTCTATAAACGGCGCGACGGCCAGGTCGACTTGTCAACTTTGAGAGGCCCGGGCTTCGGCTACAGGCTGGACGAAATAAAAAGGAATCTGCCGGAGTTAGCGGCACATTTTGAAAAGTAATTATATGGAGACAAAAAGAAAATGGCGAAATTAAGTGCATTTGCAGATGAAGTTACCGAGGGCTTTTTGGATCAGGTCAAGTATCTCGAAAGTCAGCGTGTTGGTTATATCGAACCTCGTTTTATCGACAAGAAAAATATAATGGATCTGTCAAAGAACGAGCTGAACGAAGCGAAAAAGATGATAAAAGACCACGGCCTGAAAGTAAGCGCCATTGGTTCGCCCATCGGCAAAGTCAAGCTGGACGAGCCTTTCGGGCCACACTTGGACAAGTTCAAGCACGCGGTGGACCTGGCTGTGTTCTTCGAGACGCAGTATATACGGATGTTCAGCTACTATGCACCCGAGGGAAAGAATATCGATGACTGCCGCGAGCAGGTCACCGAACGAATGGCGGCGAAGGTAGAAGTGCTGGCCGATACCGATGTCACGATGGTGCATGAGAATGAGGCCCATATATACGGCCACACGGCGGAAAATTGCGTCGATCTGATCGAGACTATAAATTCGCCGAAACTCCGGTTGGTCTATGACCCCGCCAACTTCGTCTGGGGCGAGAAAATCACCAACAACGTCGAGGTCTGCTGGCCCGTGATGAAACCCTATGTCGTCCACATTCATATTAAAGACTGGAAACTCGGCGCCGCGGATGTCGGCAGTATACCTGGCGAAGGGGACGGGCAGATTAAAGAGCTTCTTGCCGAGCTGGCGGCGATGAATTTCGGCGGCTGTCTGACAATGGAACCGCACCTTAAGCTCGGCGGCCAATTCGGCGGCTCGACCGGGCCGGAGCTGTTCACAAAGGCGATTGACGCCGTAAGAGAACTCGCCGCCGAGGTCGGCTTGGAGTGTGACTAAAAAAGTGCCTAAAATTGAAAGTGCCTAAAGTGACTAAAGTTGACAATGACGCTGACTCACTTTAGCTCACTTTAGTCACTTTCATTCATTTTTACACTGAAAGGAAGACAGATATGAAGACCTGGAATTTTGGAATTGTTGGTGCCGGACTGATAGCAGATTTTCACGCCCGCGCCATTGGTGATATACCAAACGCAAAACTGACTGGCTGCTGTGACAAGGTCGCCGACAGAGCCAAAAAGCTCGCTGACAAGCATGGCGTCCGTGCGTTTGAAGATTACGAACAGATGCTCCGAAGCGACGAAATCGATATCGTCACCATCGCCACGCCGAGCGGATTTCACGCCGAGCCGACGATTGCCGCGGCCGGGGAAGGTAAGCACGTGATATGTGAAAAGCCGCTGGAGATTACATTAGAGCGAATCGACCTGATGATCGAAGCCCATGAAAAAGCCGGCACGCGTTTAGGCGGCATATTCCCCTACCGGTTCAACGACATGATGGTCCCGATCAGGGAAGCTATCAATTCCGGCCGCCTCGGCGTGATTACCTACGCCGGCATCTACGTTCCCTGGTGGCGGACCGACGAGTATTACAAGGATTCTTGGCACGGCACATGGAAACTCGACGGCGGCGGCGCGCTGATGAACCAGTCCATTCACATGATCGATATGATCTGCGATGTCATGCCGCCTATCGAATCGGTGCAGGCATTCACGGCAAAGCTCGGCCATCCGCAGATTGAAACCGAGGACACTGCGGCCGCCGCGATTCGATACACCGGTGGCGCATTAGGAATGATTTACGGCACGACCGCTTCTTACCCGGGCCAGTTCCGGCGATTTGAGATCACCGGCACAAAAGGCACCATTGTCAATGTGGAAAACAGTATAACCGTATGGCAATTTGCCGATGAAAAGCCAGAAGATGCCGAAGTTCTGAAGAAATTCGGCCAGATTGAAGGCGGCGGCGGAGTATCCGACCCGGCGGCAATCACGCACGAAAATCATACGCGGAACTTCAAGGCGTTTCTCGATGCACTCGATTCCGGCGAAGATTTCTGGATAGACGGACGCGAAGCCCGAAAAGCCGTCGAAGTGATACTGGCAATATATAAATCCGCCAAAGAGCAGAAACCGGTTAAGCTGAGCTGATGTTCCGTTGAAGGCCGTCCGGTGCGACGATGGCTCGTTCTAAACGAGTGCAAAGTCACACAGAATCGAATCGGCGATTCCAAGTGCTTGGCGCGTAAGCGAAATTCTACCGGTGTTCTTCTCGATCAAACCCAGCTTCCGATACCTTTGAATCGGCTCTGCAAAAAGTTCAAGGGCGTCGTAACCTGTTTGGCTTTTGAATTGGGTTAAATCAATTCCACGCCGGCGGCGCAGATTCAGCACGGCTGTTTCACATGCACGCTCGATGGGGCTGAGTGTCTCGCTCGATTCGACCGTGCTTTCGCCGTTCGTGACCACGCGGACGTACTTATCTATGTCGGCGAAATTCGAACTCCTTTTACCATGTAGATACGAAGTGGCATCAGGCCCGATGCCGACATAGCTTCCATTTGCCCAGTAGTTAAGATTGTGCCTGCATTCGAAACCATGCCTGGCTAAATTCGATATTTCGTACTGGTCGATTCCGGCCTGCGCCAGCTCGTCAATTGTCAGCTCGTACATTGCCCGGTCGGTATCCTCATCGACGGGTTCTATCAGGCCTGCGGCGAGATCCTTGCCAAGCGGAGCGCCATCTTCATAACTGAGGCCGTAAGCGCTTATATGGTCCACTTGAAGCTCGATTGCTGAGCTGAGATTTTGTTTCCATGAGTCAAGGTCGGTGCCGGGCACGGCGAAAATCAAATCCAGACTAATGTTATCGAACCCCAACGACCTGCCCTGACTGACTACCCGGCGTGTGCATTCGACAGTATGACCTCTTCCGAGAAAATCCAGCTCCTGCTGAATAAAAGACTGTGCCCCGATCGAAAGCCGGTTTATCCCTGCTTTGCGCAGCTCACGCAGTAGTTCCATATCGACCTGGCCGGGATTGACCTCGATGGTAAACTCCTCCGCCTCTGGGCACCGCTGCTTAGCCCGGCCGATAAGCCGAAGCAGGTGTTTCCGCTCAAGGGCGCTCGGACTTCCGCCGCCGATGTAAATGGTTTTTATGCCGTCG
>CAZHBL010000502.1:0-4363 GCA_964530105.1 uncultured Pirellulales bacterium
ATCGAGCAGAGGCGGCACTTGATCCGGAGGAACAACGCTGAAAGTACAGTTCTCTTTTAAAATTTTATTGTATGCGTTGCGCAGTCCCTTTCGGGACGAACCCTCAAGCGAGAAATCTTTAAGATGTACGCGAGCTTCTTCACCGAGCTTGAGGAATGTCATTCCAAGATCAAGATAGAGCCCGAGGTTATCACTTTTAATCTGATAGAATACCGGCCAGCCATCGTGGAGGTCGCAGAGCTGGCGGTACCTCCATAGAAGAGATCCCCATTCTTCTTTGGGCCCTACAGGATCGCCCATTGTGATCCAACTGCGTCCTTCGATGCCATACATTATGAAGCAATTCCGGCTCTCACTGATCAGAAAGGACTTATCGCCTAATAGGGCCAAATTGGCGTATGTCTTTCTTGAACGCCTCACAATGTCCTCGACCGCCCGCTCAGTTTCCGGTTTCGTGGGCGATGGCTCTTCAGTCCTCAGGAACAAAAGCCTGGTAACACCATAAAATAAAACCACAATTGCTGCTCCCATGGTTGCGCGCATAAAGCGGGGCGCATCTGCATTAACGGCAAAGCGCCACCAAAGCTCATTGGAATACTCGATATGCTTATAAGAAAAAAAGCCCAGCCAGATAGAGCTGATGACCACAGCGATTATCAGAGCAGTCCACGCGGGTGTAAAGGGCTCTCTCACAAGTGATGTTTTTCTGTAGAATTCACTACGACAGGGCAAGAACAGTAGCAGCATCACACCCAGGATGATTGCTTCTTCATAATCGAATCCCTTCAAGACCGAAAAGACGATTCCCAATCCGAGCAGCGCGACCGTGAAATGATACGCCGCATCGACACGTCGCTGGATTCCGCGGGCCAGTATGAGCAGCCCGGCGCCTGCCAGGCTTCCCAAAAAATGTGAGATCTCTATAGCGGGAAGTGGCAGTAAATCCTGCAGCCAGGCCAGCCGACTTTTGGCAGCAGGCAACGCTCCCGAAAAAAGGAGTATGATACCAGCGATGAAACTTGTCGCCGCCAGGAAATGGGGCGTGATTGCAGAGCTTGATTTCCCAAAGACCAGGCCAAAGCGCTTCAGAATGTGCTTCTTTGTAGTCAACTCGTAGACAGCCAACAGGCCCGTAGCCAGCGCGAAGGGAAACAGATAATAAACGAGCCGATAGAGCACAAGACAACCGACAATCGCCGATTTCTCAAGATGATCTGAGAGAAGCAACAAGATAACGGTTTCAAAGACACCTATTCCGCCGGGAACATAACTCAACAGGCCGATAGCCTGGGCGAGCAAGAAGAAGCCGAGAAACTTGAAAAATGTGAGTTTCACAGCGGCTGGCAGCAGGGCGTAAAGAACACCGCAGGCCAGGAGCCAGTCGAGTGAGGCAATTGCGATCTGACCTATGGAAATCGATATCGATGGGACGGCAAGTTCCCACCCACGCACCTTCAGGGGCTGTCGTCTGAAAGCACTCGATACCAAATATGTGAGCACGACCGCAAGGAAGATTATGCCGACAGGCCATGCTGAAGTGAAAGGAATGTGCAGAGCCTTTGGTATCTCCTGGCGCTCAAAGAGAAAAACAGAACCGGTCAAGTTGAAGAATCCCAGCCAGAAGGTCAGACCACAAAAGATGACCAGTTGGGCTACCTCGCTGGCTGGAACCCCCAGAGACGAATAGATACGGTATCTCGCTGTGCTGCCCCCCACGATCGTCATATTATGGCTGAACACATGGCCGATGAACGACGCCAGGGCTATCTTGGTATATTCCAAACGGTGCCGAATATAGCGTAGAGCAAGCGCATCATAGGCAGTCAGGACGATGTAGTCCAGAATGGTCAGCAGCACAGCAAAACCAAGAAACGCCAGCTTGACTTTTTTTAGCTCGGCGATAATATCTCGAACGTGGTATTGCCGGAGTTCATGGTGCAAGACGACCATGGCTACAGAAAAGAGAGCCAGACTTATGAGATAACCAGCGTTGTGTGCCAAGCTTTTTTTCATTAGAGCCTTATCATATTCCTAATATGGCGGTTTACTCAATTTTACCATCTGATTCTACGATAGAACATTCTTTTCACAATTTCTGCTGCAGCAATATATGACGTTACAATCATCACTAAAAAGCCGAGAAGCCAAATTGGCAAAGGCTGAAAACCGAGGATGTGCCCAACATGGGTATACGGTAGAAGTACGGTGGCGGTTAAGGTTGTCCAGAAACTTGCCCGATATTCAAACCCCGATTGACGTTCAATACCTACGCAAGGACTTTTGAGAAGGCCGAACAAAAGGCGATGAATTTCCTGCCGAATTTCGGGAATTTTGTCTTTGCCACCAGCTTGGCCAAAGTGTGCAGAAAACAGGAGATTTCGATAGACAACCATAGACACAAAAACAGCCAAGACGCTTCAAAAACCGCATTCTTGGCCGATCCTCAAATAGCCCCAAGGGGATTCGAACCCCTGTTGCCGGGTTGAAAACCCGGTGTCCTAGGCCTACCTAGACGATGGGGCCAACCTGAATTACTCCATGTTAATTGCTTCCTCCGGACAGGCGTCAACGCAGACCCCGCAATCGATGCAGGTTTCCTCATCAACTACTGCCTTTTCGTCAACCATCTTGATCGCCTCGCTTGGACATTCTGACACACAAGTTTCACAACCAGTGCATTTCTCTTCATCTACTTTAGCTGGCATCTACATTACCCTTTCAAAAGAAAACAAAACTTATTATTGCTTTTCTAAAATCTCAGTCACTAATAAGACACGGAATCTTACAAAATTATTATGATATTACAACCTATTTTTCGGAGAAATTTTATAAGGTTTTTCAAGCTTGTACGCTAATCCCGCCTGATAGGTTCAAATCCGGTTTTTTCACCCTTCAGTGTCCTATTATAATTGCTTTTGGCGCCCTGACATACTCCTGCCTAAAACAATTGCCATATCGCGAACAGCCTTGTTTGGGTCATTTTTTGCAGTCCAGTCCAGGACCTGACTGAATTGGCTGTCCGGAATTGTGGTCAGCAGATAAATAGCCATTATACGAACGGGCCATTTCGTATTATTCATATTCTCCGCCACGGGACTAATTAGCTCGTGATCCATTGGCAAAGAAAGCATATCAGCCATTGTATGCACCTTAACGACCCACTCATCATCGACAGGATTGAGGAGCAGCCCGGATTTATGCGTCAACGCACTTCTCAATAAAGATGTCATCCAATCGGCATACATAAACCTGTAAGGTGGCGTACGATTAGACATCGCATACTGTTCCTTCAAGAGTCCGGTAAAAAGCCCTGCGATCTTGATTTTTTGATCAACAGGAGCTGTTGAGATCGAATTAAACTCGTTTCGCAGATATTTACCGGTAAGCTCGATGCCCGGACGTTTTATACTCACCCTGCTCGGCTGGATATAAACGAGTCTGTTGGCAACTTTACCATCATTTGTGACCACTGGATCGAGGTAAAGAGTAAATTCAATATCGAGAGATGCCTGTGGATATGTAAGGAGCATCTTTTTAAGTTCGCCGGTAATAAGTCGCAGGGGAACAAGAATACTTCGGCCCGGCTCGATGAGAAAGGTTCCCCGCACCCTGGTAAGCACTAAATTCGGAATATTTTTACTAAGATCTCCACTAATAACAGCGTCAACTCTGATATGACCTTTAAACAAGCTATAATCACTGATTATAAGCGGCTCGGAAGAGTGATTTGTTATCGCTGCAACGCCACTGAATTCGCTGCCGTATGGAAATACACTTCCCGGAATTTGAAGCTGTGCCGTGATTATCCGCTCCGGAGGAGTAAACACGGGAACGAGTGTTTGGCCGAACACATTTTCTAATGCAGGTAAAACAGTATTAGTTTCGACCGGAAGGACGTATTCTTTGCCCTGTTGAGTAAGAATTTCCTTTGCACGCTCGGCAGCGAACGACCCGGGATCCTTGGCTATTGCAAAATTAAGAGTCTTAACCGCCAGATCATTTTGTCCTTCTGCCATTTGAATTATAGCCTGCGTTAAATCAGCGATTTGAGTCTTCTCGAAATTATTAATAAGGGGTTTGGCCCATTCAATCTGATTATTCATTGTAAGCGTATAAGCCAAAAGAGCCGCTGTTACAGGTGAATTGGGCTCAGTTGCAAAAGCTTTATTAGCCCAGTTCAACGCCTTGGCCGGAACCGGCAGGGCAAAGGAATAAAACCAGGCCAATTGTTTGTTATAGTCCTGCTGTGAATACTCGCCATCCGGACTATTTGAACCTTGCAGCGCCAGTAACCGTTGTGTTTTTTCTTCAATAGCCTGGAATATCAGGGTTGCCAGTTCAGTGTCACCCATTTTAATTGCCG
>CAZHBL010000503.1:0-4363 GCA_964530105.1 uncultured Pirellulales bacterium
TGGTAAATAGTCAGCCAGCCATGCTCGGTTTTGATAGGGGGGGTGTTGACGCCCAATTTACCTGCCTCCCAAGCGTACTTCTGTTTGATAAGGAGCTTCGATTTTCTGAATCCGAGCAGGTCTTCTGCTGATGATATCCAAGCGGCGGCGTGTTCTGTCCCGTATTCGGAACCGACCCATTCGAGCGGCCGGTGTATCAGATAATACCTGCCGTTTATCTTCTCGGGAAAGAGGATCACATCCCGGTCATCGAGGACCGGGTCGGTAATTCTTCCGGCGCGGATGAAGCTCTTGAAGTCCTTCGTGAGTAAAAGCCCGGTGCTGGTGGCGTTGTTGCGAATGACACGGGGAAAATCCGCCGGGCAGACGGGACGTACGTATTGCTGTTCTTTCGGCATCCAGAACTGACCAAACGGAAAAAAACGACAGGCATAAGTGATGTAATAATACTCACCCATTTTCACCATTCGTGGATCCTGTATGGTGCTGGCATCGAAACCATCTATACTTGGACTCAGAACTGGCTCATCGCTGGTACGCTCGAAATTATAGCCATCGTTGCTTACGGCCAGGCCGAAATAGCACTTGTACTCGGGCCGCGCCTCCGCGGCCCTGTACAGAAGCAGGACCTGCTTTTTGTCTTCGTCGTACCAGGCCGCAGGATTAAATACGGCTAAATCCTCCCAGTCATTAGCCGGATTAGGGCAAAGGATGGGATTGCCTTCATAGCGTTTTAGTCTCACTGGTGCTTCTCCAATATGAATTCATAAGTCATACCAATCTGCCTTAAGCCCGATCTACCCCAAAGTAGTACGTCACGAACAAAGCAGGGCTCATTATAGCCCAGGGTCTAATCATCTACAATATCTCTTACAGAACCAGGTTTTAAGAATATTTCCAACTACATAGTTCTATGTATTTTTAAAAGAAGCGTCATAAATACTTGTTCTGATGGTCTCATAAATACAGTCATAATTTATAGAACCAGCGATATTTAGTAATGATTTCGCTTCTTCAGCTCTTCTGACGCCACACAAATAAGCATCTACGTAGAAATACACATTTTTTACATTTGTAAGTGATTGAGTTATACCATCTTAAGTATTAACCGATACACATAAAGCAGCACTGGGGATTTGGCTTTGGAGGGGTATGAGAAATTAAAGACTTTAAGCAAGAAATTGGCGAATAAGCTTTGTGGTCTTATGAAATTACATGGGGAACCAACCTAAAATAAGTTCAAAGAACAAATAAATATTAGGAAGAGAATTATGGAAAAGAGAGCTGTGTTGTTCGTAGATGACGATGAAATCCTCTTGAAGACTATAGAAAAGATCATCACGGATGAGTCATACGATAAATATTTTGCCAAGAGTGGTCAAGATGCACTTGAAATCCTCCAGCGAGAAGAGGTGCATGTAGTCGTTGTTGATATTGTTATGCCCGGGATGAACGGACTCGAACTGCTCAAAATCGTCAAGAAAGAGTATCCCAGCATCGTTAGTATAGTTATCTCGGGATATGCACAATCAGCCGATGCCATGATGGTATTGCAGCAGGAAGGCGTTCACAAGTTCATTCCTAAGCCCTGGACATTCGACGAAGATGTTAGAACGGTCATCCGACAGGCTATAGGTCTCTACAATCTCCAGGACGAACACGAAGATATGGTGGCAGAATTAGATCGTTGTTCAGATCGAACAATATCTGCAGAATCAATGCGTTCTGTATAAAAATATCTTTGTCAGCATCGATGACGTAAGCGCCCACTTGATTGTAAAACCCTGGTGAGAAGAATAAGATGGTTGATCTGACTCCGAATTATATGAAATAGCTAAGATTTGATCTGACACTTTGACGATAATAGAGGAGAAGCGACGGTTGTGACGGAACGTAGCGGAGCCTGGCGGATTGCGGGATAAAGAATGTGGATAATTCTCTAATCGAGGTTGGTACATAATTCGGGGTCAGATCATTCTCGGCTTACGTTATTTCAAAAACCTTCGTAAGTTGCGTAATCTCGAAGACTTTGCGGAGATTCGAGTCTAAATTGGACAGTCGCAGCCGCCCTCCCTGTTCGCATAACTTTTTGTGGACTCTGACCAGCAGGCCCAAAAAGGCCGAGGTCATAAAATTCACGTTGACAAAATTGAGAATTAGTTCCTTGTCCTGATTCTTTTCAATAATCGGCTCGAAGGATTCCTGAAGTTCCCTGATCTGTTCTTCATCAACGATTCTCTCTTCTGTGAACGTCACGATCGTAACATCCGTTCCGTATTCAACTATGATTATTGACTGCTCCTGCTCCATGAGCATCTCCTTATAGCACTTACCTTCATTTCACATTTTCGATTTACGATTCTCGATTTGAAAATTGGCAATCGGCAATCTGTTAAGCAGTATTTTACCCAAAAGGCCTTATACATACAACTATCTCTTCGAGTTTTTTCCTTATGGAGAACAGGCTATTTTTGACCTAATGCGGGGCTCCCATTGTTATAGACGATTGGTAATCCAGGTAAGCCTAAAAGCGATCAACTATCAAGATTTGTCTTATGGCCATACTTATGTTAGACTACTGGCTTTGGATTTTAAGGAGCACAAAATTGGGACAAACACTTGTTTATAAGATACTTGGCAGGCACCTTGTTGACGGCGAACTCGCGGCCGGTGGGCAGATCGGGATTCGTATAGACCAGACGCTCACACAGGATGCCACGGGAACGACGGCGTTTTTGCTGTATGAATCGATGGGACTCAGACCGGTGAAAACCGATTTGTCGGTAAGCTACGTCGATCACAACATGGCAGGTTTCGGCCCGGAGAATCATAACGACCATTTGTACCTGCAAACCGTCGCCGCCAAGGCGGGCGCCTATCATTCGCGCCCCGGCAATGGAATCTGCCATCAGGTCCATCTGGAGCGGTTCGGCAAACCCGGCGCGACGCTCCTTGGGAGCGATTCGCATACGCCGACCGGCGGTGGAATCGGAATGCTGGCCATCGGGGCCGGCGGATTGGATGTGGCGGTCGCCATGGCCGGCGGGCCGTTCTACCTGAAATGCCCGAAGGTTCTGGGTGTCAAACTCACCGGCGAATTAAGCGACTGGGTGGCCGCCAAGGATGTGATTCTCAAGCTGCTGAGCATCCTGACGACAAAAGGCAACGTCGGCTGGGTGGTTGAGTATTTTGGTGAAGGTGCAAAAGAACTCTCCGTACCCCAGCGGGCGACGATCACGAATATGGGAGCCGAATTAGGCGTAACAACGAGCATCTTCGCCAGCGATGGTCAGACTAGGAAATTTTTAGCCGCCCAAAAGCGGGAGAAAGACTATCAGAAATTAATCGCCGATCCGGATGCCGAATATGACCGCGTCATCGAGATAAAACTGGATGAGCTTGAACCAATGGCGGCATGTCCATCTTCGCCGGACAATGTAAAGCCGATTCGCCAGATCGCCGGTCTCGTAACGGGGCAGGTGGTTGTCGGTAGCTGCACGAATTCGAGCTTTGCCGATTTGATGATGGTGGCGACCGTTCTGAAAGGCCGGCGTATCAGCGAGAAGGTCGAATTTGCCATCACACCGGGCAGCAGGGAAGTCCTGAACATGCTGGCCGATAACGGGGCATTGTCCGGCATGATTTCAGCGGGCGCGAGGATTTTGGAATCGGGCTGCGGGCCATGTATAGGGCAGGGTTTCTCGCCGGCCGATGGCGTCGTGAGCCTGCGAACATTCAATCGGAACTTTGCCGGACGCACCGGAACCAGGGGTGACCAGGCGTATTTGGTTAGCCCGGAGACGGCGGTCGCCTCGGCTCTTACGGGCAGGATTACCGACCCGCGAGACCTGCCGGAGTTGTTCGGCCTGCAATACCCGAAAATAGAGCTGCCGGCTGAATTTGCCATCAACGATAACATGATAGAGGTGCCCCTGAGTGAAGAGGCGGCGGCGAAAGCTGAGGTCATGCGCGGTCCGACGATTGTTGTGCCGGAGACACCCAGGCCGCTGCCGGAAAAACTGGCAGGCAAAGTATTGCTAAAGTGCGGCGATAAAATCACCACGGACCATATTATGCCGGCGGGAACTTTCCTGAAGCTTCGCTCGAATGTGCCCGAATATGCCAAGGTTGTTTTCAATTGCTTCAATGAAGAAGGTAAGCCGACGTTCGCCGAACGTGCGCTCGAACTGAAGAAAAAGGGAACAGCCGGCATAATAGTTGCGGGCGAAAGCTACGGCCAGGGTTCGTCCAGAGAGCATGCGGCACTATGCCCGATGTACCTGGGCGTACGTGCCGTGATTGCCAAGAGTATCGAGCGAATTCACAAGGCGAATCTCATTAACTTCTGCATCGTGCCGATCGA
>CAZHBL010000504.1:0-4351 GCA_964530105.1 uncultured Pirellulales bacterium
GACGACAGATCCAAGTAACACCAACCTTATTCTGTAACTATCAAACCATTTCATTCTTTTGCCCTTTCAAAAAGGTCTTCATTTGTACGGCTTTTGTCGATTCATGCCGCGATCCCTGTAATTTCCACCAAAAATCTCGAATTCTGCGCAGAATCTGAATAAAATTTGAAAAATCTTGTGAAAGTGGCCTGTATCTTAAATGTAAGTACTTGATTGTTAGTTAGTTACTGTCTATAATGTATAAAAAAGGAGCAGCGGATTCTGAGGATATCAACGTGTCCGGATACCACGATCAAACAGATATGGGAGGCCTAAGGGAGGCATTTTTAACAACGCATTGGTCTTTGGTCGAGCATATCCAATCGGATGATGATAAGGACCGAGCGTTGATTGGTTTATTGCTCGATAGGTACTGGAAGCCCGTTTATTGTTATCTACGCCACAAAGGGTACGGTAACGAAGATGCAAAAGACCTGACTCAAGGTTTTTTTCACGAAGTAGTTTTGAACAAGAACCTGGTAGTGCGGGCAGACAAAGCCAAAGGCCGTTTTCGAACATTTTTGCTGCACGCTCTGGACCAATACATCCTGAATGAGAAACGCCGGCAAACAACCCAGAAACGCAGCCCCAAAGGCAAGTTGGTTTCCTTCGATATCATCAGTCCCCCTGCTTTACCCGAAGCTGTATCAAGATTGAATCCCGAGGATTCTTATAACTACGCATGGACAGTGTCGATGCTGGATCAGGTCTTTTCAGAGGTAGAGGCCAGGTGCCTTGAGGATGATTTGGAGGCTCACTGGCGGATTTTTCAAGACAAGGTCGTGTAGCCCATCCTGGGAGAAACTTTGCCTCCTTCTTTTGCAGATATTTGTGAGAAATATAGAATCGAAAGCGAAAAGAAAGCCGCGAATATGGTCACGACCGTCAAGAGGCGTCTGCAGAAAGCCCTGAAGCAGTACCTTCGTAATACGGCAACATCAGACGATGAAATTCATGAAGAATTTGCTGAGATTGTGCAATTTTTCTCAAAAAGCGCGCAGGATTTCAGATAATTCGTGGATATATGATCATGAGCAAGAAATCGACATTTGGCGCAAAGCCGGAACAGTTGAAACGACTTCTTACAGCTATCGGCCTTGAAAAATCGAGTGCCAGCGAGCAGGCTAACCGAACGGCCTCTTCTTCACCGCCCACGAGAAAATCGGGGGATCGTATTGGTCGGTACAAGCTACTCAGTGTCTTAGGTGAAGGTGGAATGGGGATAGTCTATTTAGCTGAGCAGGAGCGGCCCATAAGACGCCAGGTAGCATTAAAGGTCATCAAGCCAGGGATGGATTCGGCGCGTGTTAACGCACGGTTCGAGGCCGAACGTCAGGCTTTAGCTCTATTAGACCATCCTAATATTGCTCATGTCCACGATGCAGGGACAACAGAAAACGGCCGGCCTTATTTTGTCATGGAATACGTTAAGGGCCTGCCCATTACCGAGCATTGTAACAACCATAAACTCACTATCGAGAATAGGCTGGATATATTCCGGCAAGTCTGTCTCGCCGTACATCATGCCCATCAGAAGGGGATTATTCACCGCGATATTAAGCCATCGAACATTCTAATTTCGACTCAGAATAATCAGGCAGTTCCCAAGATTATCGACTTCGGCGTTGCCAAGGCCCTCAGCATGCCGGTCACTGAACGAACGCTGGCTACTGAGGCTAGCCAGTTACTCGGCACCCCTGAGTACATGAGTCCCGAGCAGGCAGACATGGTAAGTGAGGACATCGATACCCGGTCTGATATCTACTCAATGGGTGTGTTGCTGTACGTTCTGTTAACTGGCGTTCTGCCGTTTGATTCTGATACTCTTCGTACAGGCGGCATTGACCACATTCGACAGATTATTCGCGAAACTGATCCCAAAACACCGAGCACCCGTTTGTTAAGCCTCGGCGAGGAAGCTAAAAAGATCGCACAGAACCGCCGGACTGAGATTGCAACGCTTGCCAAAAAGCTACATAAAGAACTCGAATGGATTCCACTCAAGGCGATGCGAAAGGAACTCGCTGAACGCTATCGGTCGGCCTCTGAATTTGCAGACGATATCGAGAACTACCTAAAACATGCACCCCTGATTGCCGGGCCACCGGGCGCCGTTTATCAACTCAAGAAGTTCGTGCGAAGAAACCGAGTGGTAGTGTCGGCTATTGCAGTGGTGCTGATGACACTTTCAGCGGGGATCGTCACCTCGACTCTGTTTGCCGCAAGAGCCAGACGCGCCCATGCCGAATCAGTAGCCATACTTGATTTCCTCAGAAATGATTTACTTGCAGCAGTGGACCCTCAACAAGCCCAAGGGGACCAGGTAACCGTTCGCTATCTTCTTGATGCCGCCTCCGAGAGTCTTGAGGGACAGTTCGATGACAGACCGTTGGTGGAAGCCTCTATCCGGTTGACACTCGGAGACACATATCTTGGCCTTGGCCTATTTGACGAGGCAGTGCGCCATCTGCGCCAGACATGCCGACTTCGCACGGAAAAACTGGGTGAAGAGCATCCGGAGACAATCTATGCAACTTTCAGGCTTTGTGGGATATTGTGGAATGCTGGACGTGCTGCAGAAGCGCAGCCCCTATGTCTCAAAACAGTCGAACGCAGCAAACGTATCCTCGGAAAAGGGCATCGCACAACACTTCTTTCGATGAACATCCTGGCGTTGATGTACGAAACACTGGCAGACTACGGAGGAGCTGAGCAATTGTTTCGTGAAATCCTTAAGACGAGCCGCAAAGCATTAGGCCAGACAGATGTCATTACACCTCTGGCTGTGGGTAATCTCGCCAACCTGCTCAGAAGAACCGGCCGCTATGAGGAAGCCGAGCCCCTATGTCTGGAGGCGCTAGAGTTACGACGTCAAGTATTTGGAGAAGACCACCCTTATGCGATCGACTCGCTCAGGGGATTGGGGCTTCTGCGTGCGGAACAGGGACGGTACGAAGAGGCGGAAAAGCTACTGACTGAATCGCTGGAAAGACGACGTCGTGTTCAGGGGCCCGAACATGAGCGGGCCATCCGCAATGTAATGTACTTGGGATGGGTGTACAGCAAACAGCAGCGTTACAACGAGGCAGAGAAGTTTCTATTGGATGCCTTTGAACTAAGTTATCGTGTATTAGGCCCTCTCGATAAAAGTACCACAGAATCGATAGGCAAGATCGTCGAGCTTTACGAAGCCTGGGGCAAGCCGGAAAAAGCCGAACAATGGCGAGCAGAGCTATCTCGGGTACAAACTAAACAGAATAAATAGCAAGGTCCGAAGAAATCCAAGGATGGTTCGAAAAACGCCCGGCCGGAGGCGATTATAACGTACAAACCAGCCCGGATAAAAAAACTGTTGCATATCCCCGGAGCTTTACTATAATACCCGCTTGTTTGTGCGTGATGTGTGCCGCGCAGTATGATATTCACGATACTAAATAGGGAGAAATTTCAATGGTATCAATTACGGAACCTGGAATTGACTTATTTGCCAACAATTTGCCGTCGATGGACGAGATTAAAACGCTGTCTGAGTTTATCCATTCCAGCGAAGCGAACCGGATAAGCTTCAATGAACAAGTAGAATCGAATATTTCCAAAACCGGACATAAAGCCTCTCTGGCAGCGGGAATCGGTCTTTTTATTCTTGGCAGAAACGCCGAAGCAGTCGATAACCTTTCAAAAGGCAATGACTGCATAGAAAAATTCATCTACCTGGCCTTTGCGCTTCGCCGGCTGCACGAATTCGAAAAGGCGATCGAAAACCTGCAGAAGAGTCTCGATTTTGGAGCCGACAAATTATATGTAACAATGGAAAAAGCCGCCACATATCGTTACGCAGGCGATTTTAAGGCAGTGGCGAAGGAACTCAAAGCCTGCACAAACTTTGAAAACGTAAGTGCCGAGTATCACTACCAGCTTGCCCGTCTTCAGGAAGCCGAGGGTCTTTACGATGAGGCAGTTGACAATTTCCAAAAGGCTTTGGAATTATCTCCGAACCATCAAAGGGCACTTTTCCACCTTGCCTTTCGCTGTGACTTGTCCAGTAATGAAGAGGCTGCTATCGACTACTACAGGCAAATTGCTGCAAGCTCGCCGGTTTATGTAAGTGCCCTGATGAATTTAGCTGTTCTTTACGAAGATAGCGAAGAGTTAGACAAGGCAACTCAATGTATCGATGCCGTCCTGGAGGCTCATCCGAATCACCAAAGAGCAATTATGTTCAAGAAAGACATCGATAGCTCGAAAACGATGTTCTATGATGAGGAAAAAGAAAAGAAGAAAACCCGCAAAAGCCAGATTCTCGAAACTCCAA
>CAZHBL010000505.1:0-4313 GCA_964530105.1 uncultured Pirellulales bacterium
GACGGCTCATCTTTTTATGGCGTCGGCCTCTGGTATAACGACAGCTACGAACAGTTTAACGAAGGCAGAATTACCGTGGAAGGGCTCGATAATCTTCAAAAGCGCGGAGCGAATTTTATCAGCTTTTTCCCAACCCCTCTTGAAACAATGGGCTCAGGCCTGGGCCGATACGACCAAAACCGCTGCGGCCGCATGGACCAGCTTTTCGAGTGGTGCGAAGAGCGTGATATACATATAAGCTGGAACGTATGGTTCCATTCATACATTTCCAGGGCCGTCTGGGGCGGCGGAAATGCAAGATATAGAAATAATCCATACAGCCTCATCAGCAGCGCCGAGGATTTCTTCGGCAGCGAAGAGGCATGGAAATATCAGCAGCAGCTCTACCGTTACATAATCGCACGCTGGGGTTATAGCCGGGCGCTGTTTTTATGGTTCATCGTCGACGAGATTAACGGCACCGAAGGCTGGACCAAGGGTGATACGGCCGTAGCCGAACAGTGGTGTCGTAAGATGGACAGCTATTTCAATCAACACGATCCATATAACCGCCCTACTACTGGCACCCAAAGCGGCGGATTATCACAATGGTGGCCCGGCGGATACGAAATATTCGATATAGCCGGCCGGGAAATATACGAAGCACAGGGACATCCAATGCCCAAAAGCGGCAAGCTCGGCCCGCAGGACCAGAGCCCAATCAAAACCAGCTACCAAAATTACGCAATCCAGACACAAAACCTTTGGAAAGGCTTCGATAAACCGGCCCTAATCGGCGAGTGTGGTTATGACCATACGTATTATGAGCCCGGCATGCCCGGATATCTCGCTATGTATCATAATGCATTATGGGTTAGCCTCACTAATGGAACATGTGCAACACCGTTCTGGTGGGCATACTCTGACTTCCTGAATGACAGTGTCGTAACCAACCAGATGCTTAATTTCTCAAGGTTCGTCTCAGGTATTGATTTTGCAAATCTTGATTTCAAACCTGCCAGGATTTCTGCCGGCGATTGCGATGCATGGGCCATGAAAAGTGATAATCTTATCTTCGGCTGGGTGGTAAATGCCCGTACAAGCGTAGCCAACGAGTCATTCACAATCTCGGGATTGCCCCAGGGCAGTTATGAAGTTCAATTGTACCGAACATGGCGAGGCAGGTTCATTGACAGTCAAACGGTCGAATCACAAAACGGCATACTCACCTGTACGATACCGGAATTAAAAACGACTGGAGGCCACGCACTGAACATCGGAAATGATATTGCTTTCAAAATAATACCAAAATAGACTTGCTGCTCCGATGTACGATCTAAAAAGGGATTGACAGGACATCTGATAGATTGCTATATTCCTACAGTTTTAATATCGAAGCGCCCGTAGCTCAGTAGGATAGAGCATCGGTTTCCTAAACCGAAGGTCACAGGTTCGAATCCTGTCGGGCGTATTCAAATAAGCTAAACTGAAAATACTTATTTACAAAAAACTACTTTTTAGACCGTTTATCTAATTTTGTAAAAAAATCTCTGAATATCGGGTCCCTTTGAACAAAATTTACAGTTCTAATCAAATGCCTGGAGTTATCAAAACTAAAAGTATAGTTGTCGGTCACTATCGGGCTGTGCACAAGGTCGGAGGGCAGCCATTTGTCATTGATAACCCAGGCAACTGCCGTCATATCCCACAATACCTTGGACCACGCAAAATGATCTTTTCTATATTCCTTGAAAATCTTGAGTAAGTAATCGCCAATTTCACCCCGGCCACCTACATATCGCTCCATTTCAGGTACGGTGGTCGTAAAATGGGTAACAACAGGAGTACAAGGTAATTGCACAAAAGGCACACCGCTGTCAAAAATAATTCTGGAAGCATTTAAGTCCTGCCTGAAGTTGAATTCCCTTTGATGTGGCCAATGGTGGCCATTACCGCCCAGCCATACAACCACAATGTTGTTAATTATGGACGGATCAATCAGAATAGCATTGCTAACATTAGTAATTGCTCCCACTGCGGCAACATAGAGCGGATCTTCAGGACTGCTTTTCTTTGCCCTTTTAACCAAATCCATTGCGGCCGGACTTCTTTCCGGATTTTTTATGTCCTTCAAGTAACTCGTGCTGCCCCTGAAAGCAAAGCCCTCTGAAGATCTACCTAATTTCCGCAGGATTCTTAATATTTCTTCATAACTCCTTTCCATGCCGTCTCTCGGCCCTTTCGATCTGTTATTTTTGAAAGGAGCCGCATAGACGGCTTTCATATCCAGCTCAGGTGAAATTAACGCATAGACGAGAGCAAACTGATCATCAATTTCATTATAGGTGTCTGTGTCAAGCACCATACGGACAGGCCGTTTATTCGGATGCTTTAGCATTTCGATACGCTGACTCTCTGAGACCGTTGGAAATGGTTGTCCAAAGAGAGGCTGCACTGTCACAATTACATTTAAGAGTAAAATTGCACTGAGTAATGTTTTCATTGGTTGTCCTTTCGTTACTGATGTCAACATTGCATGAATTGACATAAATGCCAATTAGTTGTTCCAGGAAGCATTTTGACAACTCTCAGCATATTCTGCAACAATAAAAAATGATATGCTTCAGGAGTTTTTTACATACTGATAGACACGTGATTGAACGACCTGATTCTGATGCCATGTATGTGCAGGATAAACCCGGCCAAATTCAAAACGGTATTTCTGCATATACTCAAACCACTTCTGATGATCGAAGAAGTCCGATCCAATTGAGTACATGAATACCCGATCTTCGCTAATCGGTCCTGTCTTGAACATAGGCGTGTCTTTGTACAGCAAGAGTGCATTATTGATGCCTTGGTTCTTGATGGTGATGGTTTCCTGGCCGGAAGTTACAATACTCCTTGTGCAGCAGATCAGAACAATAAATAACAAGTCAATGATGTATGATCTGCGCCGAAACCTGTCGATAGTTTTTGGCTTGAAATTATAAAACAGAGTGTTAGTTCTACTTGTGTTTTCGGAAACCTGGTATTGACTTTGTCTGTGAACATTTAGGCTTACCATATAATGTTGCCTCCAGCATTTTCTTCAAGCACTATATAGTCACCATATTGTGGTTTCTCAGTTATTCGACAATATAGACAATGTTATACCTCTTTTACTTGAAGAGGCTGTCGAGTTCGTTGCTGCCGAGCAGGATTGGCTTGAGCACGTCGTAGAACGCATCGGCCTGACGCATAAAGCCGAGATCTGTGGGATGAGAACCATCTACCGTCGCCAGGTTATCACTATCGTCCCCTAAAAGCCGGTTTCCGGGCAGGTAGTGGAGGTGCTTAACGCCCTCAGACTTGAGGCGAGAGTATATCCGGTGCAACTCTCTACGGTTCTCAACATTTCGTTGTCGGCGCGACGGGACTAAGAAGGCGTCGGAATAGGTCCTGTCTTCGACCAGAAGTATAGGCGTTTTGGGATGCACCTCCCTGAGTCTCTTGACAAATGGAGCCACGCGCTCGGCGACCATCTGTCCATTCATATTCGGCAAGCAGTCAAGGACGTAAACGGACGGATCGAGTTCGGCAAAAAGGTCCGCCATCTCGGGCTCCATGCGACCGTTTCCGGAGAAACCAAGGTTGATGACAGGATAGTGGAATCGTCGCCCAAGGATGGCGGTGTGGACCATACCGGTACGCGAAGCACATCCGCCCTGGGTAATGGAGGTGCCATAAAAGACGATTGGTTTGCGGTCTTCGGGATACGGAGCCGCCTTCCGAAACGCCGAATCTTCGGGAATTCCAATCTCAACCGATAAGACGCCGTTATAAAGTGGAAGATAGAGAAGGTATTCTCGAGTTCCTTCCGGAATATCCTTTACGAGAGTCACTGAGTTGACTGGGAACTGAGTTGGCCTTCCCACGGCAAGCCATTTCCATTTCCCATCTTTGCCTTTCACATAGAGGTCCAGACCACTGACGCCGTTGGCCGGCATGTGCGGCATCGCAAGGCTCTTAGATCGTAGTTCCCATCGTGCCCGGATTTCGTTGGCGTCAGTTACAAAACGTACGCACATTCCTGACGAATCATGACTCAAGTTCCAGACAGGCTCACGCACAACGGCTTTGGCCCTGGCGGGCAAACGGTCGTAGAAGCTATTCACGTCTGTCCAGCCTTTTCCCTCCACATCAAGATAGCGAGTGTCATACCACGAAAGCGCATCCACTTTTTGGGCGACGGCTGCCGGTGATAGAGTTTGAATCAGAAATAGAAGCATGGTTCCTGAGTAAGCAATCATTTTGGCCATAGCGGTAGATCTCCTTGAGATTATGACGATATC
>CAZHBL010000506.1:0-4305 GCA_964530105.1 uncultured Pirellulales bacterium
TAGAAAAACGCCGTCTCGTTGAGGTTCTCGCGTGCAGAAACCTGGCTAAGGTCCGGAGCCGGTTCCGAGCCGGACTTATCTTCCTGTCCTTGACTATCTTCTGAGTCAGAAGCAGTAGTCTCATCGCCACCACGGCCCATTGGCGGAGGAGGAGCAGCGCCGCCAGCACCGCTGGCACCACCATAATACCAGCCAAAATACGGATAAACAATATCATAAGGGAAATGACGGTAGATTAAATCATCAGAGATGTAATCTATATTCCAGTCATTAAGTTCGGTTCTAAACGAAATCTGGTTGTTCTCGAATCGGCTGAACAATCTTGAAGACTCGCTTCGAAAACCCCAGAAACTTTGTGGCCAGTAATGCTGCAGATATTGATCCAGGGATGCATCGTACATACCTGCTACCATCTCGGCGACTGCTTTGCTCGCATCCGGGCCTGTGATTATTGCCGTCCAGACTTCTTCCTGCCCCGGCTCCAGCAAAGATCTGAAACGCTCCCACTGGATGGTCAGTTGCTTATTTGTCCAGGGCACTTGCACGATCCGCTCGTTCAAATAAGCCCGGTTCTCTCGAACATACGTGACGCGTAATGTGAATCCGCCTCGCATATCTTCGGTGACTTGTTGTTCGATGACTTCCTGGGTCCGGTTGGGATCTGTCCACCATGCGCGCAGGAGCTTGCCGCGGCATTCCAGTTCCACATAAGCCTGGCCGGTATCATATCCGGTGCCCCACAGGGCCACGAACGTCTCACCCGGCTCAAGGGACCAAGCCGGAGCAGCGAAGTGATTGGCTACACGCACGTTAAAATGTTCAGCCTGGGGATCTACGACGTGAATCGTATGCTGTGCAGCGACCGATTTACCGAAACGGTCCTGAGTCTGCAGCATTGTGCGATAGATTCCGGCCTCTAAAGCTACAGAAAGTGTGGTCTGCCCATCGGCATCGGTTTGGAAGGAGTATTCGCCGACCATGTCCGCTAATTCCCATGTTTCCGGATTAGACGGATCCGGCTCTTGCCCTGTCGATCCCATGCTGGAGCGTATAACTCTATCAGGCTGTTTCAACGTATAAATCTGCACCGTGCCTTCGGCAGACTCAGGCTGATAGTCGATGGATTGAGTTGTGATGATTAATTCCACTGGAGTATCATTTGTCTGCCATGTATCGGCGGAAATCGTAGCTGTCAGTGCAGTATATCCGGCAAGCACAATATGCTCATCGGAGCGGGTCTCACCAGTAGTGTCGGTCACATCAGCGTGGACCCGGTACACGAATATCGGTTCATCTTCTTCGAGGATAGACAGATCGGGCTTGGCCGTGAAAGTGATTGAAAACGAACCGTTGGTTTCTGTGGTCGTCGAGCCATGGGCAATGGCCTGCTCATTTGCCGATGGGTAAATCCAGCGGGCCCACCAGCACCAGAATGGAAACCGTATCTGCCGTACAACGCGCCATTCGACCTTGGCTCCGCCGATGGCTGCTCCTGTATATGCAGTAGCGGTACCAGGTACCACGACTTCCGTATCGAGCCTTGGTGCTTCGTCGGGTGGTTCGAGTTGGACACGGAATTTGGGCCTCTTATACTCCTCCACGTTGAAGGATGCACTGCCGTATGGAACCTGTTGTCGGGCACCCTGTGGTACAGTCGTTAGAAACATTCGGCCCATCAGACGGTCACGGGGAGCCGTGAAGCTGCCGCTGAAAGAGCCGTAATCGTTACATATATGCTCCTGACTCGCAATTTCCTGGCCATTCGTATCCTTGAATACCACGGTTAATGACTGGCCTGGGAGCGTCTGGTAGTTATCGCTGACAGTATCAGTATGGATGCAGTTGCCCTTGTAGTGGATGGTCTGGCCCGGGCGATAAAGCGACCGGTCGGTGAAAAATACAGTCTGTTCGCTGGGGACCGGCTTGCTCAGGGGTGAATGGACATAATAAGTATTCTCAGTGGCCAGTTTTTGGCCTTCGTATTCGGCGACGATCAAAAAATGATTATCATCCACACGAGAGAAAAAAAACAGCCCATTCTCGTTTGTGTATGTCTGGTCGGTGATCCGGTACGACCACCCGTTTATGTTGTTGTAGGTCCAGCGGGTAACCTTAGCGTTGACGAGCGGTTGGCCGCTCCTGGCGTCGAGCACAAATCCCTCAACCGTACGTTCCTGATTTAGGCTTCGCACGACCAGCGCCAGGTCACTGACCCAGATGCGCGCAACACTGATTTTATTGTTGTTCTCTGAAAAGGAAGGATCGTGGCTGGCAATAATGAAGTAGAAGCCTTTTTCGAGGCCTTCCGGAGCCGGCAGCATCTCAGTGCGGGATTGATAGTCGGTTGTTGCTGGCAAGTCCTCGCTCCACTCGAGGGCTGGTTGAATCCTGAGCAGGGTTTCCAATTCATCGTTGTCGATATAACTCCAGATATTCTGAATCGCATCATCTGCCTGAAAGGGCACCGCTTTGAAGAAGACCTTGGTCACGTTGTGATATGTGACCTCGATATTCGGCCATGGATCATTCCATACACGCTCGGTTTGGATAGAGGCGGATTTGCCCTCGATTTGCTGGATAAGGTTATAACACTGCGTGCCGCCGTAACTGTCCGGATAATATCTCAATCCCCGGCGAGCCAGTGCATGTGCCTGTACATAGTCTCCCTGGCTTTGTACAGCTCTGGCCCATTCGTATATCGCCCGGGCGGCGATTTCGGAATCTGACCACGAATCCGCAAACCTCTCCAGAGCTGTAATGTACAAGGTGTCTTTGTCTGGCCCTAATGCGAGGTTGTAGCCGAACATGAGCCTGTGCAAATCCGCATCAATGAAAGCGCTTTTGTCGGAGTCATCCTGATGGAAGGCCAGCAAATCCTGATACAGGCCGATTGCCTTGAGCTTGGCCGAATCCGTGTCCGTGGTTTCGGGCTGCCATGCGAGAAACTCGACAACGGTTCCGAAGATGGGAGTGTCGGCCATGATTTCGAATGCATCCTGAGGTATGGTTCCGGCTTGTTCGCCCGCACTGTAGAACGATAATGCTTCAAAGGCCAGGAAGTCATATAGTGTCGGCCGATAGCTGTCCGGCACGGTCCCTTTTTCCAGCAGATCGTCCCACCCATCAATAGGGATTGTCTTTAGCTGCTGGGCTGCATCCAATGCCAGAGTGAAGTGCCGGTCGATCTCTGCCAGGATGCGGGGCAGGTCCCAGGTTGTAATGTCCGCTCCGGGCGGTTCGGCGGTCTGTGTCCGCTGAATGAATCTCCAACTGTTCTGCTGGAAATATATCCAGTACCAATGGGCCAGAATCGTTTCCATTATTGGCTTCATTTCTTCGGGCGCATCGGCGATTTCTGTCTCTAAAAGGACAATCTGCTCTTCAGCCTTACCCCCTTGAATCTGTCCCTCCAGCGAAATCTTCAGACAAATTGCCTTAGTTGCCTCGGCATAAGCCTGGTCATCCATCGCTGCCGGGATGATTTGGTCCAGAATCGTTTGAGCGGTCCTGGGCAGTCTATTTTGAATCGCCTCATCCACCTGCTTCCACAGGCTGTCTCGCGGTTCGGCGGCAAACAGTTGCCCGGCGGCTACCAAAAAAAGCAGCACACAGAGCAGCCGTCCGACATGATTTGCTTTTCCTCTCATTTTAGTGTCCTCTTAAAAAGAGCTATAAAATAAAATATAATGACGCTCCAGCTTACACAGCCGAAGCATATTTGAATTATCAAGCAGATAATTTAGTAAAAGATGCCTAATTGCAGAGGCAAAATGGTGATTGGGCACAAAGCATTTCTTAGCCTGATCAAAACGCTGTAAAGTCAACCAATGAAAGCACATACCGACGTTCCTATTGCGCCAATCCGGTTCTCCTCAGGAATAATACCCAGAGCACAAAACGAAATCAATACAAAAGGAAAACCTCTTATTTGTTAAGGGCAGGGCCAGTATGAAATAAACGTATGAATTATAATGGCACGCAAAATATGATAGGTTTTGGCCTGCCTTTTTCTATTCATTTACGATTATACCGATAATATTGTTCGTTTGCAAGGCTTTTTTTACTTATTCGTTATATTAGGCACCTCTCCTCAATAGTTATATCCTCCTTGTATCTATTTTTCGGCAAGAATGCCCGGTTTGATTAATCAGGACGCTTTATTTATCAGAGAAAACGTAAAATGACATACTACTGAGAAAGCTTTCCAATTGGTATGGTCTGGGCAATGCAGAGTATGACTGTACTCTCGTGTGATTAAGTCCTAAAAATGCACTTTTACGGCAAAGATCAAAACTTACACACGAT
>CAZHBL010000507.1:0-4293 GCA_964530105.1 uncultured Pirellulales bacterium
AGAGCCTTTTGCTGCTCCGGGCTCAGATTACCTTTGGCCAATTCCTTCTGCAGCTCGCTCATAAGATTGGAGGCCTGAGAAAACTGGCCTTTTGCCAGCGCCAATCGCAGCTTTTGAGAGAAAACGTCGGAGGAGCCGCGCAACTGTTTGAACATTTTTTGGAGCTGATTTACAGAATCAAGCTTCATGCCGTTTTGCATCTGCTGGATTTTATCGGAAAGGTCGCCGAGATTGCGGATTGCCTGCCGTTTGATATCCTGCGGCCTGGCATCTTTCGGCGTCTGGTCGAGTTTGCTCAGGGCATCGGCCAGTTCTGGCTCGCCCAACTGTTTGATTGCCAGCTTGACCGGGTCCGCCGCATCTTTGATTTCCACTTTGGTCTGTTCGAGCTGTTGGGCAAGTTGTTGCTGCTGCCGGTCCTTTCTCATGAATCCGAGCAGGTCTTTCTGCGGCATGAATGAGATTATGGCCGCCGCTATCAGCCATGTGCTGATAGCGTACATCCAGCATTTAGATGGCCGGATGGGAAAATGGCCCTGAATGTTCGCTTGTTCGGCCTTTTGCCGTGCTTCGGCCCGTGCGGCATCGGCAAAAGGGTCGTCGGAATCGGCCAGGGCCAAAGTTGTGCTGAAACGCTCGCGCAGCTTCAGCCGTTCGTCAAGAAGCAGCGAGACTTGCATGCGGCTCGGCTGTTTTAAAAGCCAGAGAAGCAAAATCAGGACCATCGCCGCAGCCGAGAAGTACAGAATCGCCCTTGAATTGACCGAGTTGATAATGCCTAAAGCCAGCAGGCGGTCGGTCAGAACTGCCAGCATAACGATAATCCCGACGGCGGTCAGGACCCGCCCGGTATGTTTCAGCAGCAGGTTTATACTGCATCGAATCCAAACGCTGCGAAGCTTCTTTTCGAGTGTTTCGAGCATTTGCTAAGCCTTTCCCAACAGGTCCCGTTATTCAGCTTCTCCGAATGAACCGGCACGCCGGTTCGCCCGGAAAACTGCTCCTATTTAAGTATAGACGCAAAACGCTCGGGAAAGTTACCGTTTATTTCCGTAATTTACTGAAAAATTTCAATTTCCCGGCACTTTTTACAACTGCGATTCGCCCATTATAACGGTCATTAACAATCCCACAAGACGATTTCTTAAACCTTTATAGAATCTGTCATTCCCGCGAAAGCGGGAATCCACTGAACTCGTTACATTTTTGGATCCCTGCTTTCGCAGGGATGACATCGCGAATAGGTCAGTTTGACTGAATTATCTTTCCACAATGAAAGTCACGTCCCAAGTGGGAGATTCTTTTGTTCTCCGCGACGGTTCTTCTTTGCCGTCGTCATCGCTCAGGTCTTCACCGATGCTGTACACTACAAAACCAGTATCAAGTTTCTTGTATCGTATTTCATTGCCGTCAAAAGGATCCTTCGGGACCGATTCAAGATATGACGGAACAAGCTCAGAAAGTGATTCGGGAAGCTTTCCTGCGGCAAGGCGATAGCGCTCGATTACAAGAGCGATCCGGGTGGTGTTTAACTTCGCGATGTTTCTTAACGCTATCGTGTTAACTCTCGCTAATGCAGGCATTATTGCGTGCAGCATTATGTGGATTTGCGAGGTTGACTCGAGCCTGGTATCAATTGCTTTGGCCGCCTTAAGCTGTTGGTGCGCGGGAAGCCGGGCGGTCTTTATATATCCATCCATTATGTCGAGGTAAATGATTGCATCGGAATCAGCCATGCCTATGACCTTGTAAAGCTCAAGGAGAGGCCGGACAGGGATACCGTCAAAAGAATCCGGATTCATAGATCCCGGCTCCTTAAAAAAACTGATCCCCATACAGCGTTCACCGACGAACGCGCAGGACATGTCGGAAATACGCTCTGAGTTTTGGACACAATCAATCAACTCAACTAATTGCTCATCCGTCAGTTCAATCCTGTTAATACAATATTCTATAATCGATACGGCAACGTTTTGGCACGCGGCACGAACAAGCTGAGAAATCGTAACCGGTTCTTTGGCAAGTGAACGGGCGATTCCAAAGCACGATTTTGCCGAACGTACGGCTAATTTGCCGTCCCCGTTCTCAGCATGTAAAATGGCCTCAAGTTTCAGCAAAAAGACGCCCGTGCGAATCTCACTCAGGTTCGGCACTTTAGTCTCAAAGCCGGCACTCAGGTCGATAGGGTAGCGGCAGTGCTCTATTGCCGCGCCGGCATGGAGCAGTTCAAGGGCCTGGTTATTGTCGGCAACGTAATCAGCAATAAGAGTCTTCATTTCTTCGGCCAGTGGTTCTGTGCGGGCAGGAAGTTCCGCTTGGCCGATAACCGGTAAGGATTTAGACTTGTCTTTGTCCCACTGCTTATAATACGAGAAGGCATCTATGATTGTATAGGCGGCGTTCTCGACATTCGGCGGTATCGTGTACCACTTATCCAGCTCGGCGCAAGTCACCGGGTAGCCGGCAGCACGGATGGCATCAATTCTGGCTTGCAGCTTCGATTTCAAGCTGAGTCTAAAGAACGCAAAGTAACCGATGCCAACGAGAAGCAATATTATCAGTACGTGAGAAACTTTTAATCTGCGACGTTTCCCTGGGGCGGTTTCGTTTTCGTCCATCATTAAGTCTCCCTGCAAAAAATCGAATACTGTGAACTGATGTTCATAATACCACAACTGCACCTGTATTTGAAACATATCTTCCGAAGAAGCTTGCTTTTCAGCCCGGCAAGATTTAGCTTTCAAATATTATCAGAGAGCCGTATAATGAAGTAAATCAGGTTTTTTTCTACGCTGTCGTTTGAAGGAGCACTATTGTGGCAGGTACAATGCCAAGACGCACATTCTTATTTATAAGCGATGGACTTACTCTTTTCGACCTCGAAAGCAATCCGGTAAAAAAGCATAACCTTTTCAACGAGCAGCCGGAAAACGTGCTGAAATTAAAAACGCTTTTACAGAACCGGCAGCGGCAGGTTAAGCATAATCGCTGAAGTTATATTTAAATAAACAATTTGACTTGGTTTTAATTGTCATGTTGAACGAAGAGAAACATCTGGGATTTTAACGGGATTTATATTAGATTACTGTTTGAGTTTCTTCGCTGTGCTCAGAATGACAAGTTTCATTTGTTCTTATGAAACAACACTTATGTAAGATTCAGTCAAGTTGAGTAAAGTACTTTTGATCAGGATGGGAAGGAATTTGGGAGATTACAAATGAGCAAAGGCATGGAAAAAACGACAAGGCGTGAGTTTTTGAAAGATTCGACCGCATCGGCGGCGGCTGTGACGTTGGGATTAAGCGTCGCTGGCAGTCCCATAGTTCGAGGTGCGCGCGGCGCCAATGAAAAAATCCGCGTGGGCTTTATCGGCGTGGGCAACCGCGGCACGCAGCTTCTCGATGGTTTTTTGGAGCACAATGATGCTGAGGTTGTCGCCCTTTGCGATGTGTACAAGCCATACCTGATGAGAGACTATTCCAAAGTCGATAAAAGGCTTCGGGATTCTCTGGGCGGCAGGGTTCCCAAAATGACCGAGAAGCTCGGTTCCGACGTAACGCGGTATAAGGATTTTCGCCAGGTTCTCGACCGCAAAGATATCGACGCCGTGGTCATTGCCACGCCGGACCATTGGCACGCCGTCCAGGCTATTATGGCCTGCAAGGCGGGAAAAGATGTCTATGTGGAAAAACCGCTGTCGATCACGATTCACGAAGGCAGAAAAATGGTCGAGGCCGCGAAACGCTACAACCGGGTCGTACAGGTCGGCCTCCATCGTCGCTCGTCCAAAACATATATGCAGGCGGTGAAGGACGTCCAGGCTGGCAAGATCGGAAAGGTAACCGTCGCCAGGGCCTACCGCATCAGCAATATGCATCCGAACGGCATCGGTAAATATCCCGACACCGCCCCGCCGGAAGGTCTGGATTGGGATATGTGGCTCGGGCCCCGGTCGGAGCGCCCATATAAAGACAACGTCGTCTTATACAAATTTCGCTGGTGGCAGTCCTATTCCTCACAGGTGGCCAACTGGGGCGTGCATTATTTCGATGCAATCCGTTGGGCTTTGGCTGAAGAGGCGCCAGTCTCGATATCTGCACACGGAGGAAGATTCGCGATTGACGACGACCGGACGATTCCGGATACGATGGAAGTTATCTTCGAATTGCCCTCCGGCGTGCTGCTTGTCTTCGGTCAATACGAGGCCAACGACGGCCCCGCCCTCGTGGAGGGAGAGATCGAGCTTCGCGGCACACTCGGCAATCTCTGCTGCGGCAGCGAGGGCAAGTCTTT
>CAZHBL010000508.1:0-4292 GCA_964530105.1 uncultured Pirellulales bacterium
CCGTCGATCTTGGGTTGTGTGTTGATTCCGCCGCCGGGAAATTCTTCATCAAGCTCGCCTGTCACGAGGTCTTTACATTTGATAGACCAACTGTAATTATCGAATTGGCCGACGCTGTATATGACTTTTGAGCCTGAAACATCCGGATAGTAAAAATAATCATCGGTACTGAAGCCTGCGTCTAAATTGTACTGATTGTTCGTTACAGTAACGGTCGCTACCTCTATCAAACGAGGCTCGCTGTCGACCAAACCGTCAGTGACAACCAGTTCGAACACGTATGTACCTTCCTGGGGGCAAATGAAGTCAGGAGTTGCTGTATCGGCATTTCTGAGGGAGACTTCAGGTCCTTCCAACTGCGTCCATTTGTATGACAGCTCATCAATGCTGTCGGGATCGTAAGAACCGTTGCCATCGAGTGTGACCCGGCCTGAAACAGGAGAGACCTGATTGGGCCCGACATCGATAACCGGGGGCTGGTTGCCGACAAGAATCAGCACTTCATCCGGCTCGCTGAAATCATCCTCGCCGATGACGACCAGCTCGAATAGGTATTCACCTTCGGATTCCGGCATGAATGAGGGATGCATTCCGGTTGGATTGGTCAGTTCCACAGCCGGACCTACAAGCTGGTCCCACTCGTATTCAAGAACACTGCACGGATCGTAAACAAAGCTGCCGCTGCCGTCGAGAGTGATCAACTGCGGTTCCGCCACGTGCTGGTCGGGACCCGCATCGGCAACCGGTCTGGAAGGGGGGCCAACTGAGAATTCTATTGCCAGTTCATTATGAAGGTAATTGCGGTCATTTAATGCAGCCTGCGTTCCGGCTGTGCCGCTGGCATTCTCTATTCCAACAGTATACTGATAGAGATAAGCGTCTTCGGAAAAATCCTTGTATTGGATGACGATTTTGCCCGATTTGTGAATTTTTACTTCTGCGTTTACCACGCCGCCGAAGCCTATATCATAATCAATGAACTGGATGACTGTAAAGCTGCTGAACTGCTGATAATAGATTTTAGAAATATCCGTGGGATACATATATGTCCACATCCAGGCTATGATGTTGTTGGATTCGTCGGCGACCGGGATTTGCTCATTCATGTAGGGTACCGCCCCTGCATTGAAGCTGATCACGCCATTCGATTGAACATAGAAACTTTTATAAGTATTTCCGTAGAAATTAAAGTCGAATCCGAGCGAGAATGGGCCTACATATTCCTCGAAACTGTAATCCAGTCCGGTGATAATGGTCCCCGTTTTCTGAATATCGGTCCAGTTATACTTTGGTCCCCAGAAACTGTCGCTGTCGATACAGTGGTAGCCATAGGCATCGGGTTCGCTGCCTATTCTGCAGACAACTGTAACTGTATCAGGTAAACTCGTATCTACTCCGTCATTTACAACCAGCTCAAAGACATATTCTCCAATTAGATTGGGCGTAAAACGAAGCGTTTGAGTATTCGGTTCCGATAGTTCCACACTCGGGCCTGAAATCTGAGACCAACTGTAGCTTAGAGTATCTCCCTCATCGAGGTCGTATGATGCCGAGCCGTCAAGTGTTGCCTCCTGGCGAGGTTCACAGGCCTGCTCGTCGCCGGCATCTGCAAACGGGGCTCGGTTGCCAACCACTATCATCACGCTGTCGGGCTGACTGTAAAAGCTGCCGTCAAATACAGTAAGCTCAAAAATGTAAATATCCTCGACGGGAGGTGCAAAGTTGGGCTCGGGAGTATCGGGATTCATAATGATAACATTCGTACCGCTAATCTGTCGCCATTGATAGGAAATAACATCATCGGCATTAAAATCGAAAGAGCCGGTACCGTCGAGGGTGATGTTCGCTACAATTGCATCGAATAACTGGTCGGCTCCGGCATCCGCTACGGGTCTGGCGTTGGCGGTAACTTCATCGGCACCGATATCGACACGTGTACCCATCACTGCATATTCGCCGTCGATATCACGCTGCCACGGATAAGGGGCATAATTCGGGTCTCCTGCATCATGGCATGGCGAACCGGCGGCGATATGGTAATTATCACCAAAAAGCGGATCCTCGGATATGTTGCCATCAAGGCCGGTTCTGTCAGTCGAGTCGTCGGAAATTATATCGTAAGTATCTGGATCTATTGTGTAATAATTGCCGGGCAGATTGTTCCAAACATTATTGAATGCTATAAAATCTTCTCCATAACCTTCTCCGAAATTTTCATTATATATGCCGCCTCCTGATTTGGCATTACAGATTATATTGTTTACTATCAGGCACTGACCGATGTCTATGTGAGATGCGGCGCAAACATTACCGCCTGACAGGGACGAGCTTGAATCGTTACCAACGATAGTATTATTGATAAGTTGTCCGGCGTATATCATATAGACGCCGCCGCCGGCAGATGCGGAATTATCATATATTAAATTGTTCGTGATCTTTGAATTTTCCAGGTATACCATGATTCCGCCACCCCCATAGGCGGAATTATCCTTAATAATGTTCCGAGTAACAATTGCATTGGATTGGATACAGCCAATTCCGCCGCCGTAGCACAATTTCCACTGCTGTGAATCATCTCCTGTCATATCGTTCGGGCCGGTATTGCCGGTAATCACATTACATTTGATAGTCGGCGAAGCATTCATGCAACAGACGCCGCCTCCCCAGTACAGGTAGCCAACTTCCGGCATTGTCGTATCCTTTGTTCCATAACCGCCTGTGATTGTAAAACCGGTCACTACCGCTTCGGAGGTTTCTCCGTTTTCAAATAATACGACGCTGCCCTTGCCTTGGCCGTCGATAATAGTAACCGCTACAATTTCAGGGTCTTCGGGATCGGTACTGCTGACCACGATATTCTTGCCGGAAAAATTAATGTTCTCGCGATATGTGCCGGCTGCGACAACAACCACATCTCCGTTATTGCTGTCGTCGATAGCCTGCTGGATAGTCGCGTATTGGGCTGGTACAAGTCTTATTTCCGCTTGTGCATTCGTAATTGCGATCGACAATAGTGCAAGACTCAGTAGAATCGTCCTGTTCATTTTTTTGCCCTTTCCAATATATATTACAAGTTCGAAGCACAGAAATAAGTCAGGTTTGGAATACAGGCCCGATGCAAAACAGTAGCAGCTTAAGAAAAAATACGAAATCTCGTGGATACCTGTAAGCCTGCCTCCTTAACCTGGCCATATATTACTTTAACACATAAATGATAGAATTATCAAGATATTTTCTGACTATTGCCCTGTTTATGTTATAACAAGGGCGTTGCCGTCTGTTTAATAAGACGTTTAAAGGAGGTTTTCGTTACGAAAATTCCGTGTTTTTTCTCGTAAAAAATCAGCTTCGCAGGATTGATTTGTGGCTGATATCAGCAGCAAAGCCTGGTTGCCTTGTCGGCTATTTGGGAATGGCTAAGCCGAGTTCGGCAAGGACTTTTTTCATATCCTCCCAGACCTTTCTACGGTTCTCCTGTGAATAATTCCGCAGCAGATAAGCCGTGTGATATGTTGCCATTAGCTTCACAGGCGGTCTGCCGATTCCGGTGTAATACTCGTGGAACTGGCCGCGCAGTTGTCCTATCGGCTTGGTCGTATTTAACAGTGTCCTGGCCGCGTGAGCGCCGAGAGCTACGATAATTTCAGGATCGATTATCTCAATTTGTCTCTGCAGGTAGGGCAGGCAGCTTATTATCTCCTCGGCCCGAGGATCGCGATTCTCGGGCGGGCGGCATTTCAATATATTGCCTATGAAGACATCGCTTCGTTTCAGCCCGCAGGCTTCGATTATCTTGTCCAATAGCTGGCCGGCCCTGCCGACGAACGGTCGGCCTTGTGCATCTTCGTCGGCTCCGGGTGCTTCACCGACGAACATTATGCGGGCATTAGGATTTCCTTCGCCGGGCACGGTGTTTGTCCGCAGTGAGCCCAGCTCGCACTTTCGGCATTGATCGACTTGCCCGGCGATTTTTTCAAGCTCAGTGGTTTTCTCAGCGACAGCCATAATATCCTCCTGATCTTGTGTTTCGAGTGTTTCAGACCTGCCTTTGAGAGCAAAGCCGGTGAAAAAACGCTCCATTTCAATGTGCTGCCTGACAATTTTATTAAGATCTATATCTTTCTCCATCCCGGGCAATTCTAACGGCATCTTCAATGCTATGCAATAATCGATAACTTATAACATTAATTTTTGCATGAGATTTCGTAGCTTCTTTGTTATGAGGGACGCTATTTAGCGATAATTTTACACCAGATGGAGATTGGGAAGGTTAAATCTGTGTAAAATATTAC
>CAZHBL010000509.1:0-4288 GCA_964530105.1 uncultured Pirellulales bacterium
ATGAAGCTGACGCTGGACGAGGTCAGCAATCGCATCGGATTTTCAAAACCGTATCTATCCACAATTGAGACCAGTAAAGTCAAAAATCCGCCGAGCGATGACTTACTGAACAAGCTCGAAGAGGTACTTGGATTTGAGCCGGGTCTGCTGCTGCACATTGCTCATCTCGAAAGGATGCCTTCGGATATCCGTCAGAAATATGAATCCGCTGAGGCAGAGGTTCAAAAATGGCGGCAGATTGTCAAGAATGTAATTGACAAGGAAGTCAGCCCGAACAAGCTCGGCAAGCTTGTCTCCAAGAAAAAGTTAAAAATGAAGCAAGACAAGGTTCCTCTGTCTGCGGGCCGATTGGTCCCGGTGATAAACAAGGTCTCGGCCGGCTATCCGAGAGATTTTAACGACCTGGATTACCCCGTGGGCATAGCCGACGACTATATCCGCTGTCCGGATGTGCACGATCCGAACGCCTTTGCCGTCCGTGTGGTCGGCGATTCGATGGAGCCGAAATTTAGCGAGGGAGATATCGTGATTTTCTCGCCGGCGGCGGAAGTTAACAGCGGTGATGATTGCTTTATCCGTTTCACGATGCCACACGAGACCACTTTCAAGAGGGCCTTCTTTGAGTCGAACGACAAAGTGCGGCTACAGCCGAGAAACGATAAATATGCTCCAGCAATCGTCGAAGGCAAGCGCATCAACGGCATCTACCGTGCCATAATCAAGCACGAAATACTGTAGATACGCAAAACTCGGGCGACTATGATCTTCAATTGACATCGGAGCCGGCGACGGCTGAAAGATATACAAAGGCTTTCGAATCGCCGGCTTTAATGGGGATAATATCCAGCTTTATTCTACAACAAACCAGGTAATGCTTCCGGGAGCCATATCGACTGGGATATCAACATTGTATTGCCGGTCAAGTTCATACTTTCTGCTTTTGCCCCGCTGCTCTCGGATACTCGCCGTTTTGGTCAGTCCCGTATAGTACAGCGGAAATTTCAACTGTTTTCTTACTGCGCAGTCCAGGGGATTATAGACCATTGCCAAACCCTTGTGCTTCAGTTGTGGATTGACGTGTAAAATACAATCAATGTCACGCCCATCCGGCCGGCGCACGTGAATGATGTCCGAATCGAGTATGTCCCGGTACTCTTTGTAAAAGTCAACCCACTTTTTAACCAGTACCTTTGTCTGGTCGGTATCGTACAAGCGCGGTCCGCGATAGCACGCCTGAACACCTGAGCCGAAATTCTGCGTAAGATGCGCACCGTAAGCATCGAGGTGCTCTGACAGCGGTTCGAGAGTGGCGGCGGCTCCGCCACCGTGGTATTGGACCAGCGGCACGAACATCCAGCCCATGCTCGGCGTCTTTTTCCAGGTGCCGTCGAAAATATTCTGCCGGCCGAGAATAATCTGCCTTTCCCGGGGCAGCGACCAATTGACCTCACGGTAGCCCATCGCACTTTTATTCGAGCCGTTAAGAAAATACCAGTCCGGGACATTCAGATATACCCCCCTGCCGCGGCACCATTTATAGAAATCGGTGATTTTCTTCCACTGCTTCCATTGCGAATCGTTGAGGCCGCTATGGCCCGGATGGCTGGTCGAGGCGCAAACATCACCGGGATAAGAACCATCATGTTCGAGCAGGTCCAGGCCGGTCTGCTCGATAAATGTTGTTACTTTACTGAAATAATCGATGCCCCACCGGCTGCACAGGCACGGCGAGTTACCGAAAATCGCCCCGCCGGTTTTACCTGTTTCCGGATTGATGACATCATGCTCATCACTTATCCTGCGGCTGGCTAAGAGCGAATAGCCGCCAAGCTCTATATTTTTGCTGTGAGCATAATCGACCAGTTCTTTAATTTGTGCCATATAACCGGGCTCGACATTTTCCATATTAAAACCGCTGCCGAAGGTCATTATGACCATCTCGAATCCAACCTCGGTGCACTGGTCGATTGCCAGGCGGACCGATTTCGGGTCCGCGTTACGGACGTGCATGATAATTGGATTTTCCATGCTCCACGGCGCGATCGTTCGGTACATCCGCCGCAGCGACAGGCCCTTGCGTTCCCGCTCGGTACTGTCGTAGGTCAACTCAAACGTCCGAAAAGATTCAAAAGTTTCGCCCTGCTCAATCATTAAATCGGGTCCGATAGGCGGACGGACTTCCAGCATTGCAGGCGTCTTTCGCTGATAGTTGACCTGCGTGCTGTACTGTGGATCGGTAACCCAATACGCCGTTTTATTGGCATTTTTCGAATCGTCTCCACCAAACTCATAATCACTTTCAATGTGAATATTCGGGTATTCCCACTGAGCAGGTTCTCCTACCAGAGACTCATACTCAACTGCCGCCAGAATCTCGCTGGTAAATGTATTGAGCCTGACCGGTTTGTCGCCGCCGTTGTGGATTGTCAGCCATTTTGCCAGCAGCGGAATGCCCTGGTAAATTTCATAGTGGACTGCAAGCGTCAGTCCTTTGAGTTTATCGCCCGGCGGCAAAAAATGCAGCGTCAGCGATTTCCCGGCAGGCGGCCAGGCCGACTGAGCCGAATAACGCTTGCGATTCCAGCTTAAACGTTCCTTAATATCGCCGAGTTCAAAATCGCTGAATTGAAAGGCATCAGGATTACCGCTCAGAGAATCAATCGTCCCGGCCTGCAGATATGCGTATTCGAGTTGCCCTTGCAAGCCTCCGACTTCATACTTTTGTCCATCAAGCTCGACTATCGCTTCGGGTTTAATGCCCCGGATGACGGATTCTCCTGTCATCAGGTTATCATAAGCAACAGTTGCGGCATTCGGCCCAAGACGAAACGTTCGACTGATAAGAGAGTTGCTCAGAACAATCTCCCTGCCGTCGAGGCGTTTTTCAATTTCAACCGGCTCTTTGATTTGTCTGACGAGCCAGTCTGAGCCGATTGCATCGCCAGATGCTATAAGTACAGCGAATAATGTCGTTATCATTACTAATATTGGTTGTTTTGTCATAATCATAATTCTGCTATTCGTTTGATTTCTCAAGATTTCGTTCCTCTGCAATTTTATTAACTGATATTTTTTTGGCCTGCTACGGCCAGAACTAAGGCAAAAACTTTCGATGCACCGGCTTGTTTCAGCATTTTTGCACACTCATTTAACGTCGCACCGGTTGTTTTAATATCATCAATAAGGCAAATCTTTCGGCCGGCAAATTCATGTCGATATCGGACGCCAAAAGCTCCGGCAACATTTCTTGCTCTCGCAGCCGGACTTACCATTGCTGGCTGGGCCCTGGTTCGGCGGATACGGACGAGGTCTGTGCTGATTGTAGCCGTCGAGTGTGATATTTTCCCGGCTAAGACATGTGATTGATTGTAGCCGCGAAACAAACGCCTCGTCCAATGAAGCGGCACAGGAACAAAAAGTTCTACGTCATGATAGAAACCACTTCCCTCTAAAGCGGAATTTGCTAAAAAGGCCAGGACCGAATCAAGTTCCGTCCCGCCGTTCTTAAAAGCTAATATCATTTTCTGCAAGATCTGGTCATAAACTCCGGCCCGAGCTATGCTGTCAAATTGCACTTCTTTGCCCTGACAGTCGGGACATATTCCCGCCAGCATAGCAAATCTGCCAACGTCTCGGCCGCAGCGCCGGCAATAATCGGCACCCGTACAAGTCAGTAGCTGGTCCCAGCAATTTTTACACAGCTTGTTGTCGGTCTGGCTAATACTTTGGCGACAACTTATGCAAACTGTGGGCCAAAGAAGCTGATTGAAGCTTTGCAGAGCAAACGCAATGGTCTGTTTTACGACAATATTTACACCTTCTGATCTTTCTTCGTCCACACCGGCAATTATATTGTAGAAGTTAAAATTAACCAGAAAGAAAGCTGCCCTATCTTCAGTTCGTTCGAGCATAAATCGACAAGACATAAGAATTGCTACTTATATATTCAACATCTCTAATGTATTAAATGCCTATTAAAGATAATGAAATAAAGCCACATTTTTATAAGTGCTTTATATGCACCATCTTATGCTCTGTCATTCATTAATTGCCGATGTATTTTTCTGAATCTGGAATTGACTAATGTCCTGTTGATCGTTATAATAAGCTTTTCATGGCAAAATCAGTGAAAACAAACGGAAAGAAACGGACGAAAAAATCCTCCTCCAGGGTTGTCAAAGTTAAGAGTCAGAAAGTTTTTAGAAGCTACCAAAAAGCTATTGACTACCTGTTTGAGAGGACTGACTACGAAAAGCAGCAGCGTCTACGCTATAACGTAACTACGTTC
>CAZHBL010000510.1:0-3716 GCA_964530105.1 uncultured Pirellulales bacterium
TCCGGGCGATGGGCTGCCAGATCACGTGCACTTACACCGCATGCGATATATAACAAGACGGTTTCCAGACCCTGGTGACGTGAATATCGACGGTTAATATGTGCATCCGTTCCGGTAGCGCGTATTATGATCGCATCCAGAGGAACATCCTGGCCTGTCCAAACTCCGATTTCCGATGGCAGTTGATTTACTATCTCCTGATCGATCGGAATGACCGGGTTAGATTGACCCAGCCGCGATGCAAGGGAATTATATAAAAAACCGAATGCAAGGAGCAGGATATCTGCTGCGATTATAGCAGCTATGACCGGTCCATTTTTTGGAGTATCACTTAACATATCCTATGAAGGTTCATATAGGAATATTGATATAATGCCGACACCATCAGGCAGTGTAAGGCTTGCATCCTCAGTGGCTTTTTTTAATGCATTATCACGATGGCACATTAATTCTAAATTGTCATAGCGCAAGTGGCCAGTGATCGGCGATTAACGGTCAGTATTGACACTTTCTTTGTTTTTCTTGATTCCAACTTTTAATCGAAGAGTGGAACCGTCTACCAGTAGGACCTTCGACCGGCGTGCTATGTCAGGCCGTGCGGCGGCACTGCTCTTGATTTGCACTTCTCTATCAGCAGGAGTCTCTTCTATCCCCTGGGTATGGCCCTGGCCTAACGTCATCTTGATGCGCTGCCAAATTACTTTTGACAGAAATAGAGGACTGTCAAGATTTCGCCTCCACATTCGCCTGGGATTTTGGGCCAGGCGAAACGCCCACTCGAGACCAAGCCTGCGCATCAGAGGTGGAGTCCATCTGACGTTCCCTGAATGGTAATTAAAAGCTGCACCAACGCCTATCATTGCCGCCGCTTTGACACGCCCAAAATGTGCCGCCATCCATTTTTCCTGTTTGGGCGCTCCTAAACCCACCCACAGGATATCAGGTTCTGTGGAGTTGATTTGTTCTACGATTTCTTGATCTTCTTGAGGCAAAAGCGGTCTAAATGGTGGAGAGCAAGTTCCGACGACTTGCAGACCGGGGTACTTTCTACATAGTTTCTCTTTGAGTTTTTCAGCTATACCTTCCGCCCCACCATAGAAATAGTGTCGGTAGCCGTGCTCCCGTCCCCAATTACAGAGTTTCAGCATCAGTTCCGGACCCGTAACCCGTCCGTTATTAGGATATCCCAGCAGATGCGCTGCCAGTATGATCCCTACGCCATCGGGCATTACCATATCTGCTTCATATGTAGCCTTTTGCATTTGTAAGTCGCGTTGACAAAGCATCACGCTGTGAGGGTTGGTGATAGTAATGTAGTGTCTTTCTCCAAGTTGCTTCCATCGGTTGATAGTACTCATCACAACATGGTAGGCTATCAGGTCAAACTTGACTTTGAGGATTTCGCACTTTCTTGTTTGCATAACTCCACCATTCATAAGAACATATTTCTTTTGAAGAAAACGACTCAGGAATTGTCTCACTTATTCTGACACAGAGGGATTCAGCGTTATAGCTAAACATCGAGTCGTTGCATGCTTAATCTGGTTGCTTTTTGATAGATCATTATTAGCCGTTCGTAACATTTTTCCGGAGAGTACTCTCGCAGAGCCTTCTGCCGCCCGGCTTGGCCCATCTGCTTACACAACAGGGGTCTTTCCCATAGATACTGTATTTTCTCCGACAGCTCTCTGGCGTTGGCCGGCTCGCAGAGAAGGCCAGTGACGACATCCTCAACAATCTCGGGGATTCCACCGATCTTTGTTGATATCACTGGTTTTTCCATCATCATTGCTTTGACTATAATGTTAGGAAAACCTTCATACCAACTGCTGGGTGCTATCACGAATCTTGCCGAACGATACAAGTCAAATAAAGCCTCGCCATTGAGGAAGCCCAGCCACCGCACGTTATTCGCAGTTCTGGACATATACTGACCGGACTTCGGACTGTCGCCGGCAATAGAAAAAGGTATCTCTGGAGCAGTCTGAGCCGCTTCTAAAAAAGTTTCTATCCCCTTTTCCTGGCTGGTGCGGCCGATAAACACCACTGAATCACCGACCTGACCGTTACTGGAAATATCCAGCGGAAGTGCCATTCCCGGCAGTATTTCAATGCGGTCAGGAGATATACCATTTTCTACAAATTTTGCTTTTTGAAATTGCGTCTGGACAATGAAAATGTCCACATTTTTCAGAATAGTTCTATTAATTCTCGCCCAGGCATTTCGTAACGCATAACCTGTGCTCTTGAAAATATTACCCTGGCAGTTCTTGAGAATGCACCATAATTCACCGCCGAAAGATATACATCTTTCACAAACACGTCCTTTGGAAAAGTGAAGTCCATTAGGACAAAACAGCCTGTAGTTAGGGCAGCGCATCACGATGGGAATGCCGCGTTTTTTGATTGGACGCAAGATCGATGGCGATAAAAATGGGTACAGGTTTTGCACCTGGACGAGATCAGGCTTAATCTCATCCAGCATCAACGCAATGTCTCTGGCAGCGATTGGGTTGTGAATCCCGGTTAGGAAGGCAGCGGCCTTTCCGAAGAAGGAACCACGTAACCATAACTTATGGGACGACCGTCGAAACCAAAAAACTTCATGACCGTGATCGGATAAAAGCTTTGCTATCTTTTCAACAGACGCCTCCTCGCCGGTCCAAATCCCATAATCATTGTGAGCGAATAGTATACGCATTGAAATATTTTTATGAATGAATATAAATTAACTGTAAGCTGCTCAGATCATGTCCAGCTAGTACTGTCCCAAAATAGACTGTTAAATAGGTATTCACTTGCTGATCAATCCGTTCTTATATAAAGATTTGTATGTTTAACCGCTGATTGTTAGCCAAGTCGATAGGCAGCTGCATTGTGGAATCCATGATGTGCTAAACCCTCCACAAGATTCAGTTAACACAGATCATGGGAAATTATTGAATTATGGTATCTAACAATACTTAGATCTACAAATATTTGCGTTTTTATAAGACGTTGCCATATTTCGATCTTGTTATATACAAACATGTTACTTGTTTTTTGGTATAATAGAGTATATAGTTTAAATAAGAAAACCCCAGCCGCGCAAAGACAAAGCTCTGCGGCAACGTGTGAGCATTTGTGGTGGGCTTTTTCACGATACCTTCGCCAGGACTTGAAAAAGCTTAAGCTAACGACTGGGGTTTCTTATTTCTGTCAGAACTTCCTAAAAAACAGCAGAATTCCCTTTTGTTAACGTATCCTCAATCCGTTTCTTGGGAGTATTTACCTCATTTTACTCGTATGCTAAAAAATCGAAATACTATGTAATGTTTAATGACAGAAATAAAGGTTAATGACGTCTCTGAGGTTTAGAGATTATCGGTAAAAGTCTTCAGATATGTTTAGTATACTTACAATCCTGTCGAAAATGGCTATTGCGCAAACTCCGTCCCCCTGGGTTGCAGTAGAAAAAAACTGCATAATTCCTTATAGATCAACATCTTATACGTAACTTTGGGTGCGTATATCAGCCACAGGCGATATAGGCTCTTGTAACGTTCAGGGAGTAAAAGGTTTTTTTTCGTACAATTCTATCCGCCCGCGCACATCTGCAATAGCTCCATATATATTGTGCGTACCAGATACCGTAAGACACATGAACATATCTTTCATATTTCATTGATTGAGCATCCATGCTTTCTTTCATCATTTCCTTCTTTGCCATCCTCCGG
>CAZHBL010000510.1:3726-4247 GCA_964530105.1 uncultured Pirellulales bacterium
TTCATGAAATGCCTTATGATGGGAAATGCATTTCATCATCCCTACTCCTCAAGTTTCTGATCGGAAAGTACTATCTTTCCTTCATCATTTCCTTCTTTGCCATCCTCCGATAGCACGAAGGTGTTTGCAGAATCACTACTTTTCCAGGGCTTATTAAGATGTGACTCTTGCGAAAGTAATTCGCGTTGATGTCCTAATATTTTCAAGTCCTGGCAGAAGTGTTATTCTTGACTATTAATTGTAAAGAGAGAAAGTCCGAAAATCTATTGTGGTGACTACGTATTTTTGCTATCACCCTCATTTTTCGGCTTGAAAGTCAGTTTTGTCTGGTAAAATAGGTAATATTAACAAAAAAATCTTTGCATGCAGAAAATCTTTTGTCGTTTTTGGATCTTTTATAGTGAGAATTCAGCGGTTTGTGCCAGTAGTCTGTAAAGGGCAGTGCAAAATGCTATTATTGACTCAGGCAAAATAGCTTCCTTATGTCTGGTTTTGAGATAGAGTGCTTTTCTAAAATTCGC
>CAZHBL010000511.1:0-4232 GCA_964530105.1 uncultured Pirellulales bacterium
CGCGATAAAGAAGCAGATGAAGGAATTGCAGCAGCGTTTGGATAAGCTGGAGAAAAAACAAAATAAAATGCTCAATTCCGAAAAGCCCGGCGAGCCGGAATCTCAGCAACAGAAGAATTTGCTCCCGCGCGATAAAGAGAGTGAACAGAGTGCATAATCCGTTGGGCGGCGGGTTCTTCTCAGGGCTTGTCGCCCTCCATAGGGAGTCCTTAGGACAGCAGCTTTTTGCTCCGCAGGATATGATAGTAATGCTGGGCGAAACGATGGGCCTCATCACGAACGTACTGCAGCAGCTTTCGGGCCGGCGAATTTGAAGGCAGCTTCAAAGGCTTGGTTCTATCTTGCAGATAAATCTCTTCTTCGCGTTTTGCAATCGAGGCGATTTTCACGGCAGGCGCTTTCATTTCCGCAAAAGCCTTTTCAGCAGCTCTTAAATGTCCCAGCCCGCCGTCGATTAAAACAAGGTCGGGCCACAACTCTTCGCCCCGAAGGGCGTATTTATATCTGCGTTTTACCACTTCGGCAATCATCGCATAGTCGTCGATTCCTTTGACGGTCTTAATTTTGAATCTCCGGTAGCCGCTTTTGAAGGGTTTGCCGTCGATGAATTTAACCAACGAGCCGACCGCCTCGGCCCCGCCGATATTGGCAACGTCAATGCCCTCGATAATTCGTACCGGCTCGGCTGTTTGCAGGATTTCTCGCAGCTTAACGAGCGCTTCAGCCGGGTCGGCGGCAAATGCTTCCGGCTGGACATGCTCATCCGGCGTGCCTCGCTGGTCGAGCCGCTCTATGAGACGGATACGGTCGCGAAACATCGCTGCTTTTTCGTATTCCAGCGCCTCGGCGGCCTCCGCCATCTGTTTTTTTAACTGCCGCAGTATTGTCGAGCGCTTCGAACGCAGGAATTTGATAAGGTCTTTGATAATCTTTTTATATTCCTGCTTATCGATCTTTGCCCCACACGGAGCGGTGCATTGCTTAATGCTGAACAATAAACATGGCCGGAAGAACCTGCGTTTTTCGTCGTCCTGCCGGATTTCCAGCTTGCATGTTCGAAAACGGAAGATTTTCTGCAGCACGACGAGCACGCTGCGCAAGTCTTTTACCGCTGTAAAAGGCCCGAACAATCTGATGCCGCGATGCCTGGGTTTCCTGGTGATATAGACGCCGGGGAAATCTTCGCCGGTCGTGATTTCCAAATAAGGAAACGTTTTATCGTCGACAAGCTCTGTATTATATGGCGGACGGATGTCTTTAATCAGGCGGGCTTCCTGTAAAAGGGCATCGACTTCATTCGGGCTCTCGATAAAATCAACGGTTTCGACCTTGCCGATCATTTCAACAATCTTCGGCCCGCGCGAAGAGATTAAATCGCTGCCCGGCTGAAAATAGCTGGCAACGCGCGAACGCAGATTCTTGGCCTTGCCGATGTACAGGACCTTATCAGCCGGACCTTTCATAAAATACAAACCCGGCCCGGCGGGAAAATCCCTGATCCGTTTTCGAATCTGCTTTAGTTTTTCTTCTTTTTCGACCATACACCGAGTTATTTTAATGCCTTTGTCATTCCAGCGAAAGTGGGAATCCACGAATTCCAGTTAAAGCAGCCATCATTTCAAACCGATATCGCTAGGTAAAGTATTTTTGTGGGCGGAATAGACCTCACAGCATCTGACAAACATCAATTCGCCAAAAGATAGGGAGTATACAATGACACAAGAAAAATTACGTGAATATGCTCGCAGGCAGAATAGAGCCGTTTCACTTTTCTGTATTGTTCAATGTTGGTTACATGGATGGGATGGCATTACGATAAGACGCGATTTCTTTGAGCAGCTTTTCGGACTTGAAAATTTTAAGAACAGCCGATTAGAATGGATGAGCAGCGACCTTAAAGAGTTTTTTCCACATCATAAACCTAAACACCTTTCTGCATACTTCCACTCGGTCAATATCTCACGCCTTCCTTTTGAGCAAAATCCACATATCGGCGAATTTGAAATATGGGAACATCCAAGCAAAGAGTATCTTGCCAAGTTTTACGAAGGATTTACACCTTTATTTTCTGACACTGCAAGCTATGATGACCGACTTATAGCATTCTATTTATCATGGTTGGCCCAAAAGCAAATATCTTCTCAGTTAATACCTTCAGTAAAAGAGGAACTTTAAAATGGCAGAAATTGAAAGCTCATTCTCAATGTTGGCTAAGAAAAAAATGTGCACGATTGATTCTGAAAAATTGGCATACTGGTACTTTCGTTTGAACGGATTTCTAACTATCCAGAACTTCGTAGTTCATCCAAACTCAGGCTCTCAACAAAAAACCGAAATCGATATAATTGCTGCTCGTTTCCCTTATAGAACAGAGTTGCCAGAAAATGAAAATCCGATGCAAGATGATGAGTGCCTTATACTCAAACCTGATAAAATTCGAATTGTTTTAGCAGAGGTAAAAGCCCGTAGATGTAGAGTCAATCCTGCGTGGACAAATCCTGATAAAGAAAACATGCAGCAAATAATATCAGCTTTAGGCTCATTTGAAGATGAAACTGTGATGCTTGTATCAGATAAAATCTACAAGCATGGATATTATGAAGACGAAAATTTCGTAGTTTCTCTATGTTGTCTTGGTCAAGAGGAAAATCATAATATCCGTGATCGGTTTCCGAAAGTTCCTCAATTAACTTGGAATGATGTACTTTCATTTATCTATGATAGATTTAATAAATACGCAATCTATAAACGTCAACACCAACAATGGGATAGTACTGGACAGAAACTCTTTAAACACTTCCAAAAGTGTAAACGCAATGAGTTCCTTGAGACAATTCAAATTGGTTAGTATAATCGTTCAGTTGACTTTTCTGCCTGCTTGTAGTATAAATCTTTAAGAACGATGATATAAGCAGGGCAATGTTAATGAAATTTCACAATATTGATATCCCGGAGAACAGGATTGCTGATTTCTGCCGGCGGTGGAAGGTAGTGGAGTTGGCTTTGTTCGGTTCTGTTCTGCGTGATGATTTCAGCCCTGATAGCGATATCGATGTCCTTGTTACTTTTACCCCCGATTGCGGCTGGAGTTTATGGGACCTTTTCGACGTGCGGGAAGAATTGCACCAGATGTTTGGCAGGGAGATAGACCTTGTGGAAAAGGATGCCCTGCGTAATCCTTTCCGAAGACATGAAATTTTACGAAATTATAAGGTGGTATATGCGGCCTGATACAAGCGATACATCGTCCCTGGCAGTAGCGACCGTCCATCTCACAGAACTTATAGATATATTACAACGGCTGATTCCCAAATCCCCGGAATGAATCCATTTATACAGCTTCTTAGCACTTTGCTTGCTTATTGCAGGCTTCTTATGAAAGCTCATCACAAGTGCCAGACGGAATTGAACTCAAACCAGGCCAGACAATACTATTCATCGGCGACAGTATAACCGATGCCGGCAGGCTTGAGGCGGCTTACAAACCTTTCGGATATGGCTATGTGCATTTTGTTGCTTACCGGCTTTTAGCAGAATATCCTGAATACAATCTCAGCATTATCAATACTGGTATCAGCGGTGATACGATTCGCGATTTGGATTATCGATGGGACAAAGACTGCCTCAATCATAAGCCGGACATCCTTACCGTGCTTATCGGAATCAACGATGTCTTTCGTCAATATAACGGCACGCTTGATACGGCCGTGCTGCTCGATGAATATCAAGTAACATACAAACGGTTACTTTCGCTCGTAAAAGAAAAATATAATTGCCGCCTGATACTGATGGAACCTTTCATGTTTTGCGATGATAAAGCAAATCCGGCGTACAAGGCTTTACTGCAATATATTCACGCCGTTCGTGCATTAGCAGCAGAATTTGATGCCGTGTTGGTTCCCTTGCAGGAGTTGATAGATAAGAAAATCAAGAAAGTGCCGCCGGAAAAATTCTCCGATGACATGGTTCATCCTTACGTGTGGGCGCATGCGTGGATCGCACAGCGCTGGCTCGAAGCAATAAAATTATAAAATTCATTCCGAGCCCGGCGTTTTCGCGAAGATGAAAATTTTTTTTTCATCATAGATTCAGTAACTGCAAGGACTAAGAACGAAGCGAAGGAAATTGCGCCAAAAAATTCAAATTTTGGTCTTTACACTTTATCGAATTGTCATTAATCTGCCGATACTTGTTTAACGGGTTTTACCACTATATCTGGCGTAGCTCCCGGT
>CAZHBL010000512.1:0-4229 GCA_964530105.1 uncultured Pirellulales bacterium
TAGTCCAAAGGGTCGGAGGAGCCGGCTGGGCGGAAGGTGGAAATCTGGTAATGGTTGGCCAAAGCCAGAAGGTACATGCTGCGGGTATTTCGGCCATACAGAAGGAAACAGGCATATTGACCCAGGGTGCAAGGGCTGTTGGTTTTTGCGGCGCAACTAAGGTTCTGCAGAACGCATCGGTGGATGGACTGCAAAGCCAGCTTGTCGTGCACGGCAAACACGGCTTTCAAGCACAAGGGCAAAGTCTTACCGTTGGCCTTGACAATGTAGTACGTCAAACCGGCGGAGTAGGCGGCGCGGCGGGCGCGCAGGGTTTTGTTGGTGGCCAGAATCAGATTTTGGTTACTCCGGGCGGAACCAGTGCGAATTACCAGGTTGTCGGGGCGGCACAATTTGCATCTGTGTCGGCCCACCCGGGTTCCAACGTTGTGGTTAACAATTCTCTGAACGTTCAGATGGGCCAGAGTCAAATTGTTACAGGCAGCTACGTACCTCCAAAGCCGTAGCCGCATTGTTATCCTTAATAGACGACCGGCGTGACCATCGGGAGTTATAAAAACTTCCTTTATGGTCTCGTTTTGAAGAGCTTTAAAGTCGACCTCCTGCTTTAAGGAGTGTGTGATCCTGCTTTAAGGAGTGTGTGATCCGGCTTTAAAGCTCTTTTTCTATCCTTATACATTTATCTATAGTCCGCGCGTTGTGGTTAATAGCGGATTAATAGTTAATGGCGGGGGTTACCTATGGCATAAATTTACTATTTCTCGGTGTTCTCTGTGGCTGAATAAAGGACGCCGTGTAATGGAGATTTTTTGAGAATATGGTTGCTTTTTCGTCAGGCGGTTTGTATAATACCTAACAAATGAATATATAAGACAGGATAACAGGATATTAGGAAATCAGGATTGAATATCGAAAGTCAAAGATCTGCATTCACCCCGTGAGATAGATAAAATCGTTATCTCACAGGGGTAAATCAGCGAAATCTGTGGTTACATTTGAAAAAACAAAGCCAATTTGTCGGGGGTGGAAATGAACGCAAGTTCAGTAATAACAGATAATTACGAAGAAATTCGGCGGTTTCTGGCGGCGAAAAAACAAAGCCAAACAAAGCCAATTTCAAGGTTCGTTCCGTGCCGGCGTTACTGCAGGTCGGCGTCTTTTTTGATTACCTTTTGTTTCTGGTCCTGCTTGAAGGCGGCCAGTTTTTTGCTTAAGTCTGCATCGGCCAGAGCGAGGATTTGCACGGCGAAGACAGCGGCGTTTTTAGCGCCGGCTTTTCCGACAGCCATTGTTGCTACCGGCACGCCGGGCGGCATCTGTACGGTGCTAAGCAGGGCATCCATCCCGCCCAGGCCCCCGCCCGAGTCCAGCGGTACGCCGATGACCGGCAGCGTTACTTTAGCCGCCATGGCGCCGGCCAGATGAGCGGCCATGCCTGCGGCTGCGATTATGACCTTTATTCCGTTTTTAGGCGCGTTTTCTGCGAATTCAGCGGCAATCTCCGGCGTCCGATGGGCCGAAATTATCCGCACGACGGGTTCGATGCCGAAATCGCCGAGCTGCTCGATGCAGCTTTTCATTACCTTCATATCGCTGTCGGAGCCCATTACCACTGCGACGGGAGCTGTTTTTTCAGATACCATATTGTTTTCTCTTATTATAAGGTTACAATGGTCATTTGGCATTTTCGATTTACGGTTTTCGATTGTAAATCGGCAGTCGGCAATCGGCAATCAAAAAATAGCTTTAAGGAGAGCCGAAAAATGCAAGCGAGAAAACCGGTTGTTGCAGGCCAATTTTATCCCGGCCAGCACGATTCCTGCGTCAGTGAAATTCACGAGTACCTCGAAGCGATAAATCTAAGCCGGCCGCTGCCGGAAACGATAGTAGCGGGAATAGTTCCGCACGCCGGCTGGACGTTCAGCGGCAGTTTGGCGGCGTTGGTCTTCTCTGCGATCAAACGGCAGCACGAAAAGGTCAATACCTTTATCATATTCGGCGCCGCCCACAGCTATTTTGGAGCCTCGCCGGCTGTTAGCGACGGAGGCTTTTGGACTACGCCGCTCGGCGAGATTGTGATTGACGAGGAATTGGCCGAAGCCATTTTGGGTACCGATCAAGCCGTCAGCAATCCGAAAGCCCACCTGTGCGAACACAGCATCGAGGTGCAGGTCCCGTTCGTACAGTATCTCTTTCCCGGCGCCAAGATAGTTCCAGTTGTGGTCCCGCCGACGGAGCAGGCTGTTGAGCTGGGCACGTGTGTTGGCGAGATTATTAGTCAACAGGAGGGCAAGAAAATCGTCTGCATAGGCTCGACCGATTTGACCCACTACGGCCCGCGTTACGGCTTTGCGCCGATGGGAACAGGAGAGAATGCTTTGGCCTGGGCAAAGAAGGTTAATGATAAAAAGTTCATCGATTTGACCTTAAAACTCAAGCCGGAAGAATTGCTCGCAAGTGCGTTAAAGGACGGCAATGCCTGCGGCCCCGGCGCGGCGGCGGCAACGGTCGCAGCGGCAAAAAAGCTCGGTTGCAAACAAGGCTTATTGCTGGGACACACCACCAGCAATGAAGTCATGCTCAGGAAGATGAGCACAACGAGCGCCGACGCGGTGGGCTATGCCGCAATTGTCTTCTGATTATCAGCCGGCAATGTCACTTTCGTCGTGAAAATGCCCCCCTGTTCCAACTGGATAGTGAATGTGCCTCCCAACGCCTTGACTATTCGCTGGACCAGAGCCAGGCCCAGTCCGCAGTGCGCACCGGCGTCCGAGCGTGACAAATCGCCCCGCCAGAAGCAGTCGGAGACTTTTGAGACCTGAGCGGCGGTCAGTTCACAGCCGGTATTGGAAACTGAGATTTCCACCGAATCGTCGATTCGGCGGGCTGTTGTCCGGATTTGGCCACCATCGTTTGAATATTCGGCGGCGTTGTCCAGAAGGTTTGAGAATACCATAGACAAATGTTCGGGATCCGATTGACAAGTCAATTCGGCGGGAATTTGATTCTCGAAGACGATCCTGCGCTCGCCCCCTTTTTTGCTGAAGCAGCGCCAGCAGGAATCGAGAAGTTCGGCCAGTTGAACCGGCTCGGTTTTGAAGCTGATTTGCTGAGTCTCCAGCCGGGCGAGCATCAGCAGGTTATTGACCACTGACTCCATGTCTTTGGCGATTTCCAGGCAGTCGGAAAGAGCCGTCCGGTACTCGGTAGCGTCGCGGCTGCGTGTAAGCGTTACCTCTATCGTCGAGCGTATTCCCGCCAGCGGCGTTCGCAACTCGTGGGCGACGTCGGCGTTGAACCGCCGCTCCCTGTCGAACGAGGCTTGCAGCCGGGACAGCAGCTCATTGAGGCGGTTTTTGATAGGGACCACCTCCGCCGGTACTTGCCGGGCGCCGATTCGGGTTGTCAGGCTGTCGACTTTGATAGCCGCGATCTCGGCGGCTATTGTATTCAGGGGACGCAGGCCGCTGCGGACTACATAAACACCAATAATCAGGGCAAGACCGGCGTTTACGCTCGCCGCGACGAACAGAAGCCATTTGAGCAGGCTGAGTTGGCCGTAAAGCTCGTGCGCATCGCGGGTCACAACCAGAATCAAAGGTTGCTCCGCGGTCTGCGCGGGACCGTTTGGCTCGTCTGTCTCGATTCTCGGTAAGAACGTGGTGCCGGCCGCTCGGTACGGATGGTCTTCGGGGCCGTGAAATACTTTGTAAACCGGTTTGTCGAGAGTGCCGTGGAAACATGGAAGATCGCCGTTGCCTAATAAGGGAGACTTGGATACAACTTCGCCGTCCAGCTTCCATACTTGATAGTTCATGGGATGATCGGGATTGGTAAACTCCTGCATTTGTCGGACTCCGATTTCAATGTCGGTCCCGTTGGGATCTGTTTCGACAGCGGCCGCCAGAATTTGGGCGACGGATGCCAGCGCCGTGTCGAACTGGTTGACAAGGTCGCTGCGAATCACGACGTATATAAGCAGGCTGAAGACAATCAGCAGGAGAATCATCCCGCCGATTATGCCGCTTAGCAAACGGGTTCGGAGCGAGCTCATCATGGTTTTTCTCCCAGCAAGTAGCCCCGGCCGCGGACAGTGTGAATTAGAGTGGGTTTGTCCGGCCATTCAATCTTTTTTCGCAGATAACCGATGTACACGTCCACGACATTGCTGGAAGCCGACGAGCTGAACTCGTAGACGTGTTCCCATATATCCGAGCGGGATACCATCT
>CAZHBL010000513.1:0-4223 GCA_964530105.1 uncultured Pirellulales bacterium
AGTTGCCTATTTTAACATTTTGGGTTTTTTATAAAATATTTCTGTGAACGGTTACTAATCCTCAAATTCTCTAATTTGCTAATCAACTCACCTTTTCTCCTTTTTTTGGTTCCTAAATTATTATTTATCCCTCTTTTTTTATACATTTTGATTATTTCCCGAGTGAAAAATTTATTTTTTTTGATTGACCTGTGCTGTGAGGTTTTGTAAGAATATCTTTGTTCTTTGAAAATCGGATATTTCAATTGCAGGTCCTGGGGCATTTTGCTTTGGGATACTCAAACGGGAACGCGGTTAAAATCCGCGGCGGTCGCGCCGCTGTGAGCGTCTGCTCCGATTAATAATCGGAAATCCGAGAGGCAATTATCCACTGTCCACGGCAGAAAATTCTGCCGGACGGGAAGGAGCTTCGAGGTAAGACGCAAGTCAGAAAACCTGCCTGTGATTGGTTATACATTAGTTGTGTTCTCGCGAGCTGGAACGCATGTGTGGCTCTACAGCCTTCTGTATGCAGGCTGTGGTTCTTTTTGTGCAGGGCGATTTAAAACCGCCGTTTCTCTCGTGAGGACGGCGGTTTTTTTTATTGGCATGCCCTCGCGATAAGGGCCAGAGACCGAAGGAGAATGCAAAGGCAATTCTCCGGATGGGAGGTACAAAAATGATGAGGTTAAGAAGGTTGTATTGTTTAGTTTCGATTTTGTTAACAGCCGGAGCTGCAAATGCCGCCACGGCCACGTTTGATGACTTGGTTTTGCCTGTCGAGTCCTATTGGAACGGCTCGGACGGCTCGGGCGGTTTTATTAGCGGCGGAGCGCATTTCAGCAATAATTACGACGCCGAGTGGGCCTCCTGGGACGGATTTTCCTATTCCAATCTCACTGATAACGCGATGCAGGGTATAGGGGCACAGTACAACGCCGTCACGGGCTCGGGCCAGGGCGGCTCGGAAAACTACGCCGTAGCTTATATCGGCTTCACTACGCCGCCCACTATGACATTGGAGGAACCGAGCTTTGTTAGAGGCTTGTATGTGACAAACAGCAATTACGCTTACTATTCGATGCTTAACGGCGATGCCTTCGCGAAAAAGTTCGGCGGCGACAGCGGCGGCGACCCGGACTTCTTCATGCTTACTATCACGGGCAAGGATATTGACGGCACTGTAATCGGTACGGTTGATTTCTACTTAGCCGATTATCGCTTCGAGGACAATAGCGAAGATTATATCGTCGATACGTGGCGGTACGTCGATTTAACTCCGCTGTGCGAGGTTGTGAGTCTTGAGTTCATGTTGAGTTCGAGCGATGTCAGCGATTGGGGTATAAATACGCCGGGTTGCTTCGCTATCGATACGATTGTGTACGAACCGGCATCTTCATTCGCCGGGCCCTATACTGAGGTCGGGATAAGCGGCTATGTCAATCCTAACAATGGTTGGAGGCACGCCGATCCGCTGAACGATCCGAATGCAGTTGTGAATCCGATATTCAGAGGTTGGGCTACGACAGTGGCGGATTATGAGCCCGCGCCCGGCGTCGATGCTCAATGGGCCGACCCGGGCAATGCCCTCGGGCCGGCTACCGGCGACAGGCTCGACATCGTTAGTCTGGGCGATTTGAACCGGCAGCAAATCGACGATGGGTTGCCGCCCGGGCGAATCACGCTGTCGTTCGACGAACCGATCCGGCAGCAGGACGGCTACGAATTCGTCGTTTTCGAGAACGGTTTTACATCGGATGTGAGCCTGGAGACCGGCTCGGTTGCGGGACAGATGTTTACCGAACTGGGATATGTGGAGGTTTCGAGCAACGGCGTTGATTTTGCCAGATTTCCCGCCGTGTCGCTTACCCCTGAGCCGGTCGGATCTTACGGAACGATCGAGATAAGCAATGTGTACAACCTGGCCGGCAAGCATCCCAACGGTACTGGTACGCCGTTTGATTTGCAGGAAATTGCGAGCGAGCCGAGCGTCGTATCGGGGCTCGTGGATATCAACGATATAAGATACGTGCGGATCGTCGACATCCCGGGTAGCGGCGATTTTTACGATCAGGCCGCAGCTCATATTGACCCGGCGAGCGGACCTGTCCGAGACTATTATTCAAGTAACCATCCCATTTACGATGCCTGGGTGACATTCGGCTCGGGGGGCGTGGATGTCGAAGCGGTGGGCGTGCTCGAAGAACAAAAGTACAGCGCCGATATCGATTTGAACGGCGTTGTCGATATGTATGATTTCGCGCTGATGGCTTCGGCCTGGCACACTCGTTTCGGCCGGCCGGGCTGGATCGGCAGGTGCGATCTGGCCGAGCCGAAAGATTTGTTCATCGACGACGTCGACTTTGACGTCTTTGTCGCTCAATGGCTCGAAGTTGAAGAATGGAGGATTGAGAATGGAGAATGAAAAAAGGCTAATTCTAAATTCTAAAATCTACATTCCTAATTGTAGCAAAGCGTTCACTTTGATTGAGGTGCTGATAGTCATCTCGATCATCGCCCTGCTGATGGCAATACTGATGCCGGCGTTAGGAGCGGCCAGGTCCGGGAGCCGGGCTTTGGCCTGTAAGTCGAATCTACGGCAGCTTCTCATAGCGAACATCGGGTACGCCACGGAGAACGACGGTTTTTACGTCCCGGCAGCGAGTGACATGTGGGACGACGCCGGGCTGCACCGCTGGCACGGACAAAGAGACGCTCTCGGCGAGCCGTTCGACCCGCTCAGAGGCCCGTTGATAGGATATCTCGCCGACGGCCGCGTAAAGGAATGTCCCTTGAAAGCGGAGTTTGTCAAGGGACGGGACTGGAATGCGAACTTCGAGCAGGGCTGCGGCGGCTACGGCTACAATATGACGTACATTGGCAGCCGGACCTCGCAGTGCGCCGCTGGCAGCGCGCAAGCCTGGAAAGACAGCTACGCCATGACGGCGCGCATGACGGAAATTGCCGCCCCGGCGATGACGCTGATGTTCGCCGATACAGCAATGGCGAATGACCAAAAGTCGCTCATCGAGTACTCGTTCGCCGAGCCGCCTTTTACTGTATACAACGGCCGGCCCGTTACGGAATTTTATATGTCACCGTCTATTCATTTCCGCCACAATAACCAGGCGAATGTCGGCTGGGTTGACGGTCACATCGAGCCGCGTCAACGGGCCGGCTCCGGCGAAGAAAATGTCTACGGCGCCAGTCCCGGCGATTTTAAGTTGGGCTGGTTCGAGCCGCTTAATAATACGCCGTTCGATTTACAATGATAGGCACGAAAGCGGCGGCGCAAATGTGATATGCAGGGCCTCGTGAAAGAAGGGCCCGTACCGAAGCTGTCGATACGAGCCCCGAAATTATTTAGCTTTATCTGCCGTCGGGCGCCTATTCTAAAGCGTCAATTTATTCTTCAACGATAATGTCCCTCGGTCTATACAGCCGGATATCGTCGAAGAATATCTTGCCCGAGCCGCCTGGCACCGTCATATTACCCATGGTGCCGATACCAATCGCAATCCTGTCGACGTCGGTCAGATTCAGGCCCTGATCCGCAAAGCTTTGCAGACCTATAATCCACTCCGTCCAGGTCTCTATATGCGTCGCAGCAAGGTCGTTGTGTACCACCACCACAGGTGTGCCTGCGCTGTTGGACAGAGCTACATACAGCGGCTCGGCATCGTTACTTGCTATGCCGATGTCCTGGTGTGCCCACTGTCCGCTGACATTCCCGGTAGTCGTGACATTGCTGAACACCGCCAGGCACGTCTGAGCCGCATCATGACTGGTAACCGCCAAACCGATATAAACGTTTGTACCCATCTGAATTGGTTCGGCTGCACCCAGAATTTGCCAGGTCGAGCCGTTGTCGGAACTGTAAGCAATAATGTTGCCGGCCAGGGTACGCTCTATCTTTACCCAGTACGGTGCTGTTATGCCGGCGGTCGTATCGGCCGCACTGGCACCGCCTGTTTCCGGGCGCCGCTGGAAGGACACGCCGGAAGTTGCTGACACGACCATCATCGCGTGCACGGAGCCTCCGTCGAGCGTACTGCGAATCATCACGCCGGCCTTGGCCCAGCTATTCGTATTATCGATGCTTTCGACTCTGGCGACTATCGAGCCGGGGCCGGAGAGCGTCTTGTAGGCAAAGTGGAACTCGTCGTGGAAACCTTCTCCGACGCCGGTGACGTCCCAGATATCCGTGCCGGAACCGGTCATCGTGTATGTGCCGACCGGGCCCT
>CAZHBL010000514.1:0-4221 GCA_964530105.1 uncultured Pirellulales bacterium
GGAGCGCACTGAACGAAGCGATCTACGCTGTAGGACCTGTAGCGGAGAATCTGCGCATTACAGAGATAATGTATAACCCGCTGGATCCTAACGAAGAGTTTATCGAGCTGCAAAACATCGGCTCCGAAACAATCAACCTGAACCTGGTAAGCTTCACAAACAGCATCGATTTCACGTTCCCGAGCATCGAGCTTGCCGCCGGTGAATATACTGTCGTCGTCCAGGACCGTAATGTCTTCGAAGCACTATACGGCACAAATGTCAATATAGCAGGCCAATACTCCGGCAAGCTGAACAATGCCGGCGAAAGAATCGAAATCGAGGATGCAATCGGCAGGATGATCCTAAACTTCCGCTATGAAAATGGCTGGCACTCCATTACCGATGGCGAAGGATTTTCGCTGACAATCATCGATCCGATGAATCCCGATCCGAACAGTTGGGGCGAAAAAGACTCCTGGCGCCCGAGCGCTTACGCCCTTGGCTCGCCTGGACAGGACGACAGCGGTATTATCCCCAACCCAGGCGCCATAGTGATTAACGAAGTCCTGGCCCACGCACATGCTGAAGCGTCGGACTGGATAGAATTGCACAATACTACCGGGACTTCGATTGACATTGGCGGCTGGTTCCTAAGCGACAGCAAAAAAGATATTTTCAAATACAAAATTGCCAACGGAACAACGATTGGCCCGAATGGATACCTTGTTTTATATGAGGACCTGAACTTCGGCAATGCGAACGACCCGGCTTCTTATGAGCCGTTCGCCCTGAGCGAGAACGGCGAACAGTTGTATCTGAGCTCAACAAAAAACAGCGTATTGACAGGCTATCGCACAACAGAGGATTTCGGCGCTTCTGAAACCGGCGTCTCCTTCGGGCGATACTTTAAATCCAGCACTGACAATTATAACTTTGTAGCGATGGAAGAAAACACGCCGGGCTCCGCCAATTCGTATCCGAAGGTCGGCCCAATAGTCATCAGCGAGATAATGTATAATCCTGACTGGCCGGAAGGCGGTTCATATACGAATGATCAATACGAATATATAGAGCTGCTCAACATCAGCGCCGAGCCGGTGACGCTATACGACTATGCCAAAGGCGAGCCGTGGAAATTCACCAACGGCGTCGATTTCACCTTCCCAGCCTACGCCCCTGTCACGATCCCTGCCGGCGGTGTGCTCTTAGTCGTCAATCATCCGGCAGCATTTTCCTGGCGTTACCCGGCCGTTCCCACCGACATCATTCTCGGCCTCTATGACGGCAACCTGAATAATGCCGGAGAAAGCCTTGAGCTTAGCATGCCGGGCGACGTGGACAAAGAGAACGTACGCCAATACATCCGCATCGACAGGGTCAATTACAGCGACGGCTCTCATCCTGAGAATTGTCCGGGCGGTATAGATCTTTGGCCCGTCGAAGCCGACGGCAACGGCATGGCCTTAACGAGAAAGGTCCCGACCGACTACGGCAACGACCCCGAAAACTGGCTCGCTGCCCCTGCTTCACCGGGTCTGTAGGGTTGCCACTACCAACAATTTGTTCCGCCTCAATCCTAATACTGGCATCTCCTCTGCGCTTATGGTATAAACTTTTTGGATTTATAATTTGATGCTTATAATTTATGATTATGGAAAACGTGCCAGATAAATCACAAATCGCAAATCGTAAATCGAAAATGGCTTGGTGGCAGTCAATTGGCCCGGCGTTGATTACCGCCTGCGTAGTGTTTGGGCCCGGCAGCCTTTTGATCAGCGCCAATATCGGAGCCAGCCACGGATACCAATTGCTGTGGCTGCTCGTCCTGACCGGAATCCTGATGGGCACGTACATGACAACGGCCGCGAGAATCGGTGTCGTGGGCGGAGCGACGCCATGCACCCTGATCGCCCAGCGTTTGGGCCGGCCGGTCGCTGCTGTTATCGGCATCAATCTCTGCCTGATTTGCGGCACGTTTCAATTCTCAAATAATCTGGCAGTCGCCGCCGCCGCCGAGACGCTTGTTCCAAAACTCGATGCCAACTGGATACTATTGGGATTCAACGGACTGATTATTATTTTCCTGTTCGCAGCAAAACAACTTTATCGCTTCCTCGAACGGACCATGAAGATAATGGTGGGATTGATGCTCTTGTGCTTTGTTATCAACGTAATCCTGGCTCGGCCAAGCCTGTTGAGCATCGTCAAAGGCTTTATCCCGAGCTGGCCCGAGGGGGTATCACTCGGCGTGCCCAGGAAAATCGATGGAGGCATCCAGGATCCGATGATTCTGATTGCTTCGCTGCTGGGGACCACTTTCTCGGTCGCTGCGGCGTTTTACCAGGGCAACCTGGTTCGTGAGAAAGGCTGGACGATAAAGGATTACAGCCGGGGCATTGGCGATTCAGTCGCCGGCGTTTGCATCCTAACCGGCGTTAGCGCAATCATCATGATTACAGCCGCTAAGGTTATTCCAGGTGAACCGGCGGATAATATCGGTGTGCTGGCGGAATCTCTGCGACCCCTGCTTCGTTCGGTCGCGCACGTGTTTTTCTGTGTCGGCCTGTTTGCGGTGGCGATGAATCCGTTCCTTATCAACGCGATGATCGGCGGCAGCATCCTGGCCGACGGCATCGGTAAACCGCCAAAACTCAGTGACCGATGGTCCCGACGTTTTACAGTCGTGGTATTGCTCACCGGTATGGTCGTTGCCATGCTGGCTCTGAGAACCGGCCAGAAACCGGTCAAGCTGATTATCTTCGGCCAGGCGCTGACCGTCATCGGAAATCCGCTAATGGCTGTGGCGATACTCTGGCTGGCCAACCGGAAAGACATCATGGGCGACCGCCGAAATACCGTAATCCTGAATATACTTGGCGGCCTGGGCTTGCTTGTGGTCGTGCTCATGGCCGTGCGCGTCTTAATGCGTTTAGTGCTAACCTTGAGCTGATAAGCTTCGGAAGGTTAAACTATGATTGACATATCTGGAATAGATGAAAGCGGCCTGGAGGATATTCTCAGTGAACCTACGGAGGCGACAAAGAAAATCGTCGCCGGCCTGAATGGTGATATAGTCGTGCTTGGTGCCGGCGGGAAAATGGGACCGACGCTGGCGATGATGCTCAAGAAGGCATCAGGCGACAAGAGAATCTACGCCGTCTCTCGATTTACCGATAAAGCTGTCCGCAGCAGGATCGAGCAGGACCGTAAGGCGTCCCTAACGGGAGCACAGATCGAAACCATCGAGGCCGATCTGCTCGATGAATCACACTATCGCAAACTGCCCGACGTGGAAAATGTATTCTACCTGGCCGGTATGAAGTTCGGCTCAACCGGCAATCAGCCACTGACGTGGGCGCTCAACAGTTTTGTACCGGCCCTGGTGGCAAAGCATTATAAAAACTCACGAATCGTGGTTTATTCGACCGGCAACGTTTATCCTCTCGTCGACATCGCCAGCCGCGGAGCAACGGAAGAAACCACGCCCGGACCGATCGGCGAATACGCCCAATCATGTCTCGGAAGAGAAAGGATGTTCGAGTATTTCTCGCAGCTTTACAAGACTCCCGTGACATTAATCCGGCTAAACTACGCCAACGAACCTCGATACGGCATTATTGTCGATCTGACCTTCAGGATATTGAACGATGAGCCGATTGACTTGACTATGGGCGCCGTGAACCTTATCTGGCAGCGGGACGCCAACGATTATATTATCCGCTCGATCAGTCTGGCAAAATCTCCGCCGGCCGTGCTGAATGTCACCGGAGCCGAGACGATTCCGATTCGCAGGCTCGCCGAGCAAATCGGCGATACACTTGGTAAAAAACCAAAATTCGTCTCCCTGGAGGCTTCCTCCGCCCTGCTCTCGAACGCATCATACTGCATCAACACGTTCGGTCCTACGATGACGAGCCTTGAGCAGATGGTCTCCATGATAGCCGGGTGGGTGGCTGCCGGGAAAAAGACACTGAACAAGCCGACCAAATACGAAATACGTAACGGCAAATTTTAGGGACAGTATTTTATGATGGATTCGCTTATCGTCAATAAGCTCCGCTCAGGTTGTGTGATACCCGCCCATCCACTGGCTTTGCAGTCTGACAATCGAATCGACGAGCGTCGCCAAAGGGCGCTTACTCGATACTATCTGGCGGCCGGCGCCGGCGGTCTGGCTGTCGGCGTCCACACGACGCAATTTGCCATCCACGAGCCGAAGATCGGCTTGTATCGTCCCGT
>CAZHBL010000515.1:0-4221 GCA_964530105.1 uncultured Pirellulales bacterium
TGCTTCATAGATTTGCCTTCTTTGTGATAAAGGAAGAGCACCAGTCGTTGTTTTTTTGTGAATTTGGTCCAACACTTTTGATATTCACTGAACACGTCTATAGACTGGACTTTGTGCATTTTCCCAAGCGTGCTATGGTCACGCTTGATGTCATTATCCTGGTCACGTTCATCCTCGGAAATACTGGTGTCCCCTATGAGATCCAAGTTGAGATTGATTGTGCGCTCCTTATGCATTTTGCCGCCATACTCCTTGGGTAATAATCTTTCAATATGCTCACATGTTTTATCGCAACCTAAATGCTTCTCCTTACATGTACTACAGGGTGACTCTTGCTCTGAGATGTCGCCATCCTCGCAGAATTGTCTCGCCACCAAAATCAGTCTCTCCAGATATGGCAAAGCCTGTCGCATCACGGCGGTGAATTCGGCCACCGTCTGGGCATTGGGACTATATTGTGCCGGTGAGTAAGTCAATTTTTAGCCTTTGAAATTCAGCCGTGTTTCTCTCGGTCTATAGTTGTGTTCTTTTAGTATCATCTTATTTTTTTTGCTTAACACTCAGGCCTAATTATTACTGTCACCATTTCATGTCTCTCTTTCAATAAAGCGGCATACACTCGTATGCTTGCTGCCAAGTAACTAACGGAAATTATACTACTGCCTTTTCACAGTAAAATTGATTTGATACTTTGTCTTTCTGGCTGACTGTAAAGTTTTCGTAAATAGCCATACCTTTGGTTTTGATGAGCTTATGGTCGAGTAGACGTATACTGTAACTTAGATTCCTTTCGGGCACGTTCTGATATGAGAGGTAAAAGAGCTACCGTACTGTTATCCATCTCGGAGTATGGCATTACATAACCTTTCCTCTCTGCAACATAACCCTTGGCCAGGCTGGATTGTCCAGCTGATTCACAACAGCTTACCTTGGCACACACTCCAATGTGTTACTACTTAGCAATATGAAAAGAATGCTTGACGAATCTTGTAAAGACAAGTGGCAGGCAGACAAGTTATCTCTGATGAGAATTATAGAAATCTACAGACATTCAAAGACAGTGAGGAATATTTTTTGGAATATATAGCATTGCTTTTGAAAGCGGCAAGTATGATTGCCGAAGAGAGAATAGCATCGAAAGGTTATGAATATCGTGATTTCGGAAGTTAGAATCGAAAGTTAGAAACAGTCTATCTCTCGAAGAGGAAATACTTGTCTGCAAAAGATGTTTTGAGGCCAAGACCTTTGTCGAACCATTTGGCGAAACAATATTTGTGAAATTGTTCTCCACAAAACGTGTTTAACTTTGAGAGTTGTTGATCTATTTTGTTCTTATCACTCTTTGGGTTGTCACTCATGATATCATCAAAAACATCTCTCATTACATTTTCTACAGGTACAGGAGTTCCAAGTCTTTCTATCAGGTATTTGAGGAGCTCTACAGCCCGCGGAGTTAACCGCCTATTGGCGAATTCCTCTGACACATGAGATTTTTCGTTTAGATCGATCCAAAAGAGGTAATCATTCTTGTGCTTTTCATAGTGACTGATACTGTCGACTATCATGCTTTCGCCATTTGTCCAAATCTTGTATGGTGGCTCGGGTGCTGCGAATACTACTGCTTGATCTACATCTGTTTTAACTGTTAGTATTTCCATGCAAAGAGCGGGCATGTGACGCACAAGAGCAGCGATCAACCCTGGCATGGCGCCATAACGGGCCGCTGATTGGCGGACCAACTTCTCTAATTCGGCACGGGAGTGTCTTTCCCTTTTGATATTTTGCAACGTTGCGGATAGAGTTGCCAGGGTTATGGGGGTGACGAAATCAAGCGTGCCTCCTGCGGCAAAGGACACTTCGGTAATAATATCATGTACCGTTTTGGGTGCTGACCCAACTCCGGGGAACTGGCTATGGAACAATTGCATCCGAGACGCGAATGTCTCCCAAAATATATCAAATAGCGGAGCTTCGTCAGGATAATGCCTTTCGATGAATGCTCTGGCGATAATCCTGGTATTATTCAGAGATGATTTGTTGTCTTCATGCATTCTTAATGTTTTCATGTACGATTGTTGTATCGAGTCTCATACTCCTGGCGAGTTGCCCTTAGGTCTATGGCCTCCAGTCTTTCAGGTAAGCAAGGATGCACATAGCCGAGCAAGCCGTCACCGAAGAAGAAACGTATCGAAACGGATAGTTTAGACCATCTGTCCTTGATACCGCCAGTGAATATTCTTAGCCTACTAAGAGAATGCGTCGTTTTTCGTCGGGCCGGAGCCACCTGCAAATATGAGAGTTGAGCAGTTGATATTTTTATCAATGCGTGCTTCAAGGGCAATGCATCTTTCGTCAAGCTCAAAGCAAATCGGTCCGCATCTATTTCCAGCTTTGACCAATTCACACACACAGTAAGATAATGATTTGGGAAAAGAAGTAATGACGAAAGAGTCTTCAACACCCAAATCTTCCAGAGTCCTTGCCTGATGTGTCCAAGTTCATGTGCAATCACAGATTTCAATTCTTCCCATTCGAGTAATTCGATTGCTCCACGGCTTATTTCTATTACGGCTTGGCAGCTTAGCGCTAGCCAGTGCGATCGAATAGTAACGCTATTGTTTGCTGTTAAGATTATTTCAGGTGCTTTGATTCCATTTGTTGGGCATACTTCTTTTGTGAAAGCGTTAATAAAGGACAGTTTGGAGTCTTTGCACTTGGACCAGTTGAGACGCGTCAGTTGAACACGAATCATCAGAAAGATGCTCTGTATTAACCTTCGTACATATGTTCCCAAAAGCGCAAGAAATGGAAGGCAGACAGCAACGGTAAGAACTTGCCCAATAATTTGGCCAGAAGCTTTCCCAAATAGCATTTTACCAAAGGCGAACATCCATGACCAAAGAGATGCATTTTTCTCAAATAGAAAAGTCCGGCCTGTAAGTGCATAGCTTAAACCATCAAAACAAAACACTCCCGCTATCAGATTAATCGCTCCTCCGAAAATACAATGGAACACTACCGTGACGCGAAACAGCAAAGGCATCTCCCATTTCCAGGCCAACCGGAGGTAAGGCACAAATGGTCCCTGCAAGGATTTGTTTTTGCCAGCCTCAAGGCGCCATATCTCGTGACTTTTGACGAGAAGCCTTTTGAATGGCATAATTATAAAGAACAAGATCATCACGACTATTATAAGTAGAAATCCGGAACAATAGGTATACAGATAAATGTTTTTTGAACTTACTTGTTCTTCTTTGGTTTCAAGATTTGACGATGATGTATATTCAACAAATTCTTGTATTCTCCTTGCTGCATCTTCTTCCAAGGATTTGGCTGTTGCAGGTGTGATTTCTCTAAAGCGAGCTTGCTTGAATGACTGTGACACCGATAGATTTAGGTTCTCTGGCTTATACAGCTCAAGATTTTGAGTAAATTCCAAAGCGAACAGTACTGGTATTGTTGCCAATGTGGACACCATCAGGTATGTCCATCTGCCCATACTGCCAACTATCCATAGCCGCCAGTGCCAATGTGGATTATTACGTTGCATGCAGTCTATAACGAGCATGGAGAAGAAAGGAAAGCACAGCAGAGATGAGATTACAATCCCCCATGCTCCTAACAAGACTTTGCCAATGTAAACAAGTGAACCACAAAGAAGCAGTTCTGTAGACAATCTGGACCCTTTAGTATACAACGTGCCTTCGGCTCGTGTTAATTGCTGGGTATCATGAGTGACTCTTGCCCTGTCCCAGAAGCTGTTTTCTAACCGAGTCAATTTCAATGAAAGCCTGCTATCCTTCCACCAAATGGTCAGCATCACGAGGATTGAGAGTGTACACAATTTTATAAGATTGAAAGCAGTGTATTCGTGAACAATATTACGCATTGCGTCAATGGTGAACCAGATTCCAAGAAACAACAATGCGTGCAGTATCAAGAACAGGCTTGATGATGGTTCCAGTATCATACTCAGTTCAATGCAGTCTTCCGCTGGTTCACATTGCCATGTTGCTGCGTTGAGACAATCCTTGGCTTTAAGTTGAATGTGGTCTTTGAAATGATGGGGTAGCCTGTCGATTGTCGACAGAGAGGTTTTTGTAAGCATCATCTTATTATCTTTTGACCACTTCTGAACCAAGTCGGTTATCTCGAAAATATCTGCTTTTACTAAAGCTCTACCCATTATTTATACTCTCACCATTTTCCAGGAGTTGTCTT
>CAZHBL010000516.1:0-4220 GCA_964530105.1 uncultured Pirellulales bacterium
TGTGTTCTTCCTGTTAGGGCCAACTTCGCCGAAATCATAGACTACGTTCTCGAACGTTATTCTTGGTGAAGGTTTATCGGATTCGACAGCAGCTTCAGACTTTTTATGTACCGTCAGGGCTTCATTTGCCGACTTTGCCTGCTTTTGACAGCCGGTCTGCAAGAACAATACACAACTAATCAGAAGAAAAGCCCAAATAAGGCACTTTCGTTTCATATTTATCTCTCCAAATCAGACCATCGTTTATAACTTTCGACCACTAATGGCCTTTAGTTTAACGTAAAAGCCGTTTCCTGGCAAGGAATTGCCCGCTGAAATAGACAATGGAGCGGGCTGGCAATTATTCCGTCGTCGGCGTAAACCTTTCGTCGCAACGTCCGAAAAATCTGTGCCATTAGAAGTTCTGCACAATTGCTTCTAAAGGTCCATACTCCTGCGCGACCGCGGATATTTTACGGCTTACCGGGCATTGTTGAGTTTTCCACTTATCGCCATATCCCTGAAGTCAGCCATTGGGTCATAGAATTTTCTGCTTAGATCCACGGTATTGACCATCATGCCCGGACGGTTCGCTCTTAGCTGGCGGACAATCATGCCGTCCGGCTGGATAAAACATGATGGATAGGGAGAATAATATCCGCTCGAATTCGACATGCTCACCCACATATAATTCGTCGCCGCCCGGCACTGCATTGTCTGGCGCATGATGTGCGTATGGACGCTCGGGCCTTTCTGCCGGGCGTTGTAGAAAGACTGGAAAATGCAGTTGACACCTTGCTTGTAAAGTGTGCGATACAACTCCGGAAACCGCAGATCAAAGCATATCAACAGCGAGCACTTCACACCTTTGATCGTGAAGTTCACAAACCTGTTTCCCGGCGTCAGACGCCGTAAATCCCCCGGCGTACAAAATCTCTTATCGTAGCGGTCGACTATCCTGCCGTCAGGGCCAATTAAATACAAGCAGTTGTAAGGCTTCTTCTGCCCGGTCAGCTTGTGCGTGCTTCCCAGCACAATCCAAAGCTTGAGTTTCGCCGTAAGGGCCATGATCTTCTCAGTCTCTTCTTCGAGAAGCTCCCAGTCATACCCTTCGAAGTTCGGAAAGTCCGTACCGACGTAGCCGCTTAGAGCACATTCGGAAAAATGCACGATGTCGGCTTTGGCCTTTTTCGCTTTTGGTATAAATTCACAAATAGCGAGCGAATTCCGTTTGATAGAACGCCCCACAGCAAACTGACACGTGGCGACTTTTAATACACTGCTACTCATTCAACATTTGCCCCTGGTTCGGGTGGAGTTAATCCTATTCCAAACCCATTGTCTCCTCGAGGCCAAAGATGATGTTCATATTCTGAATCGCCTGGCCTGATGCTCCTTTGACCAGGTTGTCGATGGCCGAGAAGCTCACGATTCTGCCCTTGACGGACGTTGGGAAGATGTGACAGTAGTTCGTCCCGGCGACATCTTTGACGGCGGGGGCATCCTTACGTATCCGCACGAACGGCTCGCCGGCATAAAAATCGCTATAAACCTGCGATAGCTCTTCATTGCTGAGTTGTTCCTTAGGCACACAGTACACGGTCGAGAGAATCCCCCTGTCGAAAGGCCCGACGTGCGGCTGAAACAAGACGGTGACATTCCTTCCCGCGACGTCACTTGCGATCTGTTCGATCTCGGGCATGTGCCGGTGGGTACCGATCCCGTAGGGGAAAATGTTTTCGTTCATATTCGGAAAATGGAACTTGCCCGATGGTTTGTTCCCCGCTCCCGATGTTCCCGTCACGGCGTTGACGATGACCGAATCGGTCTCGATCAAATCGTTTTTAAGGAGCGGTGCAATGGCAAGCGAGGCCCCGGTCGGGTAACAGCCGGGATTGGCGACGAGCCTTGCTCCTTTTATCCGGTCGCGGAAAAGCTCGGGCAGGCCGAATGCGGCGTGCTTTAGATTTTTGGTATCGGTGTGCTTGACGTAAAACTTCTCATAGACGGCTACATCTTTGAGCCGGTAGTCGGCGCTGAAATCAATTACTTTCAGCCCGGCATCCAGCAGCTTAGGCACGAAGCCCATCGAGACTTTATGGGGCAGGCAGCACAGGGCGACATCGGCCAGGCGGGCCAGCTTATCAAGATCAAGCGGCTCGATCTGCATCTCGCAGCGTCCCTTGAACTGCGGGAAAACATCCTCTACCGCCCCGCACTCTTCCGGCAGCGCGGTCAGATAAGTCAGTTCGGCCTCGCTGTGCTGAAGAATTATCCTTATCGACTCGGCCCCGGTATAACCGCTGGCTCCGATTATCGCAACACGTATCATATCTTTCACCTCTTACAAAAATAGCCGCTAAGATTGTCTCTCGGCGGCTATTGTAATCATCCAAAAACAAATTTGCAAATTAACGCTTCGAGAACTGGAATCTCCTCCTTGCACCACTTTGTCCGGGCTTCTTTCTTTCGACCATCCGCGGATCACGAGTCAGGTGTCCGCCGTCTCGCAGCATCGGGAGATAGCTATCATCGTATTTCTTCAACGCCCTGGCGATTCCCAGCAGCGATGCACCCGACTGCCCAGTGGTTCCGCCGCCTCTGACATTGATAAATACGTCGAATAGCTTTTCGGCTTTAACCGCCTTAAGCGGGGCCATAACAGCATTCCTGTCCTGCTCTCTTTTGAAGTAATCGTCGAGCTCTTTTTTATTAACAACAAATTTACCGCTGCCGGGCTTGATTCTAACACGGGCCACCGAGCTTTTTCTTCTGCCGGTGCCCCACCAGAAACCGCTTTTGGATTCGCTGGTTGGATTAGGCGCGGTTTTAGGCTTGCTCTCATGAGCCAGCTCAGTTACCTTGGTATCAGGATTATTAATTTTGGTCTCTGCCATATTTCACTATCTTTATCTAAAATAGTTCGATTTTCTCAGGTTTCTGGGCCTGATGCTCGTGTTCCGGGCCTCTATAAACCTTCATTTTCTTAAGCATTTGCCTGCCGAGACTGTTTTTCGGCAGCATCCGCCTTACCGCCAGTTCCACAACCTTTTCTGGCTTCCTTGCCATCATATCGGCAAAGCTGACATACTTATGCCCGCCGGGGTGGTACGAGTAGTAATCGTACTCCTTATTCTGAGCTTTTTTACCGGTAAGCCTTATTTTCCCGGCATTTACTACAATCACATAATCGCCCGTGTCGACGTGCGGAGTATATGTGGGCTTGGTCTTACCCATAAGTATAGGTGCGATTTTTGCCGCCATCCGGCCCAGAATTGCCCCGTCGGCGTCCACAAGCAGCCATTTCTGCTCGACTTCATTCTTTTTAGCCATAAAGCTTTTCATAGAAAAACTCTCTTCAAACATTCAAAAAGAGGTATTGTAGCGAATCAATTACCGCTGTCAAACTATTTTTATGGTAAAAATTCAAGAATTTACAATTGATAGGTTTTCAATCGCATAGAAGATCAGACCAATCGATTCTTTCAGCCTCATTTTGATATATAATAACGAGAATAAAGACTCGTTTGGAGTCAGCAGATATTCCCTCACATCAGCAACAAAATCCACCTGTCGCCCAATAATCAATTACTATGAGCAACCCATTGAGTTGCCGCAGTTGTAGCATTTGTAGCAGGTGCCGTTGCGAACGGTGATTGAGCCGCAAATGTCGCAGGCAGGGGCGTCGTCGGGGAAATGTGCGAACTGGGCGTTAAACTGCTCTAAGGTTTTCATCTCAGTCTGTAATCCCCTGGATTCGTCGGTTATGGTCGAACCAACAAGAATGCCGATTCGATTGGCAAAGGCGGAAAATCTGTTTTTCGACTCGGCTGGCACTGGTTTAATCGCCAGTTCCGGAATCGAGGGCTTCTTAACCTCCCGCGTCAATATTTTCGCCTCGGCAATTTTCTGTGCGAGGTCCTTGGTCTTTTCAACCAGCTTCTTGGCGGTCGTTGTGTTTTTATTTTCCTTCGAGCCGGCCGATGCCCCTCTATTGGGGGTGTTTTTATCGGCATAGCCGGGGATAAACTGGCAGCCCAGCCAGCAGAAGATATAGTCGATCAGGCTTTTCGCGAAGGGGATATCCCTGTTCGAAGTCATGCCTGACGGCTCAAATCGGGCGTGCCGGAATTTGTCCACTAACGTGATAAGGGGCACGCCGTACTGCAATGCCATTGAAGTGCATGTTCCTATAACATCCATGAGGCCCCCGACGGTGCTGCCTTCCTTGGCCATAGTGA
>CAZHBL010000517.1:0-4205 GCA_964530105.1 uncultured Pirellulales bacterium
GCGGCAGGGTGTTGGGCAGTGTCAGGTTCAGCAGCGCCGCGACCAGAGCTGTGCCTGCACCGCAATAGAGGGGAATCGCCGTACCGTCGATGACCTTGCCACCAAACAGGCCCATGGAGGCGATGAGGCTGAAGACGGCGGACGCGACCCAGCCGATCGAGCCGAAGACGCGTATTTGAGGGAACTTCTCCGACGGGTAATTTGCCATAGCGATGGCATTCGTCAAGCTCCACGTCGGCATGTAGCAGAACATCGCCAGCAGCAGTATCACGAACAGCGCCGCCGGACTCGTCTGTAGGGCGCCCAGCAAGAACAACAAAGCGCAACCGAAATTCAGGATCGTCAGCACCTTCTGGCTGGCGAAATGACGATCCGCGATCATACAGAAGACCGGCGCAACCAGACAGCCCAGTGGCATGACGCTCAGGATCCAGGCCTTGTAGGTCCCTTCAATTTCCAAATTCGTAAGGTAGGCCGCGAGGGGCACCCACCACACGGCAAACATCATGTATTGGAGGAACATCATAATGCTCAGGCGAATCCTGACGCTTGTAGAAGCTTTGTCCATTTTGTTCTCCTTAACCTGTTTTAACCGCCAAAACTAACGAGCCTTTCTGCTGCGAGTTTGACATCGCCGAATCGGTCGTCGCCGGCTTCACATTCGATCGCCAGGGTGCCGTCGAATCCGATTTCTTCCAGCGTTTTCAGGAAGGCCTCGGATTGCACCTGGCCGTTGCCCCAGGGGACCTCGGCACCCCACGTGCCCGGCTGTGTCGTCCGGTTCGCATCCTTAACATGAATATGTTTGACCCAGGGCGCCAGTACTCTCACCGCTTCGATGGGATTGCCCTTGTCATAAAGAATCATATTGGCCGGGTCGAAATTGACGCCGATAGCCGGATGATCCAGTTCTTTGAGAAAACTTCGCAGCTCTTCGGCCGTTTCCTGGCCCGTCTCCAACAGCAGCATAATATTCTTTTCACCCGCTGCTTCGGCCAGAGATATTATCCGTTCGTAGAATGTTTCCGAGTATGAGACATCACTTTCATCTATAAAGCCGGCGTGCATCGAGAGGTATTTTACGCCGAGCTTCACTGTTACGTCGGTAGCGCCGAGGAACAGCTCCTGGTTTTGCTCCCAGTATTCATCCGGCCCGACGCCGCCGGTGACTTTGATGCTGTCGAGTGTCGTATAATCCTCCTGAGGAAAGTCGATCATCGTCGCGCTTATGGTCCATTTTTGATTCTGCACGGCTGTAAGGAAATCGTTCCCTCTCGCTCCCAGCGCAGCTCTAACTCCCAGGTGGACCGAGTCGATTCCGATCTTGTTCATTGCTTCCGCTACACCGTTGACATCTGTTTGTAGCGACCAACTGCAAACTCCTACCGGCCAATTTTTGCATTTCATTGTATGATTCTCCAATTGAAATCCATATCTTTATATCGAAGGGACAATCCTATTTGGTTGCCCAGGTCAGGCACGCGGGCCTGACCCTAAAGAAATCCTTTTTCCCTTGCTCGCCGATTCTTTTTCAGCCTCGACAATTCTTACCGAATTCATTGACTGCTCCAGCGTAGTAATCGTTTTGAGTTTTTCTCCTCGGACCGCTTTGGCGAAATGGGCGATTTGCAGGAACCATCCGTCGCCTTCTTCAACCTCCGGCGTAAAAGCATCCCCCTCGGCCGGACAGACCCTGAACGCAGGATCGCGCGTTAGGTCGTAAACAAGTGTTGCCTTCTCCAGCACAATGTTGAAGCTCATCTCGAAACCGAACGTCGGACACATTGCCCAGCCGCCCTCTGCGGTGATAGCCGTGTCATTGTCGTAAAGGTACTGGGTCGAAATATGTAACAAGCCGCCGCCGGGGCCTTTCGCTCCGACGCTGCAAACGGCTTTCGGTATCCCGAACAGATACTGCACATAGTCCGTGTCGTGGATGTGCAGGTCCAGGGCCACTCCTCCGCTACGCTGCTCGTCCAGGAACCAGTTGTCGATGCTCCATGTCGGAGCCGAGCCGAGGCGTTGAAACGTCCCGGCGATAACTTTGCCGTACTCGCCGGAGTCAATTATTTCTTTGGCCCTTGCGTATTCGGGCCAGAACCGGACGCAGTGCCCGATCTGCAGGATTTTTCCGCTGCGTTCGGCCTCGGTGATCATCCGGGCGCACTCTTTGGAGTTCAGTGCCATCGGCTTTTCACACATGACGTTGACTCCGGCCGAGAGTGCCTTTATCGAAGTGTCCGGATGCAAATAAGTTGGCAGCGTGATCGAAACCGCATCGAGCTTCTTTTTGGCAAGCATCTCGTCGAAATCGGTATATACGTTCAGGCTGCCGAAATCGACTTTCTCGCTGGTATCCCCGATGTTCCCGACTGCTTTTTTCGTGTCTTCTTCTATGTTCGGATTCACGTCGCAGATCGCCACGATTTCCGCGCCTTCGACCTTCTTCCAGCACTGATAATGCGTCCGCCCCATGAATCCGAAGCCTACAATACCTACTTTTAACATAGTCGTAATCCTCCTGTTTTCAGTTTGTTCGGCGTTGTAGGGTGTGCAAATTCCGTTTTTGCACACGCGTCCATTTCTCTGTAAGGAGGAACAACGCGTGTGCAACAAGTTGCACACCCTACGTACTCAGCACTATTTCAACGGGAGCATTTTATCAAAGCCGGCACTATACGCAAACCCATTTATCTAAAAATTATGAAGGATATATCTCGGAGATTGGAGGGGATTCCGGTATCATCCCTGTCCCGGTGAGCCATCGGTGTAGGTACTTGGACGCCACGATTCTTTTTTATCCCAACTGTCTAAGTCAGGATCGGTTGGATCTACTATGGTCAAAGAAAAGCCTTCGCCATCGGTAATCGTATACCAGTCATCGTCATATTTAAACTCCAGAATCGTGCTGTTGGTCCGGTCTTCCAGATTGATTCTCTCGCCGGCATTACTCAGACTGCCGGTATAGACGCCTGGAGCAATGTTAATGCCGTTGGTTTGGTAGCGCCAGGCAAAGGCAGCGAGGTTCTTAACGAGCACAATATAATCACCCGGAGCCAGCGACAAATTGCCGCCGGATGGGAACTGGTAATAAATCCCATCGGTAAGCTTGACCTCATCGAGCAGCACCGGCCTGGCACCGATGTTTTGTAATTCAACGAATTCGTACTCCTCTTCGTTATAGCTGCCCGCCTGTGCCGGATGGTACATGAGTTCTGTTATCCGAAGATATCGCTGCTGATCGCTGGGATTGCCGGCGTAAGTCATCGTGTCGATCAGATAATCTTTTTCGGTCAACAGATTGACTGTCTCGCCCCAATTGGACAGATGTCTTTTGTAATTGCCCTGGACGAATAGCCCCCGGCCTCCGGTGGGGTAGTTGGCCCGGGCACGGAAGGCCGCGGCATCGGGACTGACGTAAAGACTGCCGCCGGCGACGATGACTGTTCCGGGCAGGAAAGTGTGTTCTATGCCGCCTGTGAGTTTCCAGCCGGAAATGTCCACCGCATAGGAGTTGGGATTGATAAGCTGGATATATTCCTCATCCTGGTTGCCGGAAGCCGGATTATACTCGAAGCTTTCGAAGTTTATTGCCGGATTGACAGGCTGGGCGTTCGGAATGAGCGCCGAATAAGAGCCGGAAATATTGTACCTGCCGGCGTTATCTACATTGTGAGTTACAAACAAGTGTGTCCGACGCACCGCCAGATAATCATTCTTGAGCACGTCGATAGCATACTGGAATGACTGGTCACGTGGGTATCCGCCTTGCCCTCCCCATGACCAGGGATTCGCCCATTTGTTGTAATCGAGAGCAACATCCGGGGCCATCGCAGCAACCAGTTCGTCGATACGCCTTTCGATAAACAGTTCGTTGTAGGGCGTGCCGGGTGGTTTTAGCAACTCGTCCATTACCGTACGCAGCCTCCGCAGATACATTTGGCGCACGGTCGTATCGTTTAGAAGCGCATCTATGAGGTAGTTCCAGTGGTAGTTCCACTCCTGGCAGTCCCGTTTGCCGACAAAAGGATGAGAAGGTTTTACGTCTGTCGGCTTACCCGGAACCTGGTCGTCGGCGGCGTAAATATAATCATGATATGATGAACCGGTCCAGTTCGAGCCCCATGTGAGGTCATGGTCCCAGGGCATAAAGAACCATTCGCCGGAACCGTCGGAATCGCGATAAAGGTAATGATTCTTATGGG
>CAZHBL010000518.1:0-4202 GCA_964530105.1 uncultured Pirellulales bacterium
ACCAAAATCCGATTTCGTACCGTTCCTTCGATTACGGATATCGCTTCCGGCAAGCTTCGTGTCTCTCAGATTCGAGATGTTGATATTAACGATTTGTTAGGCAGAGAAGCTGTAAAGCTTGATATGTACCTGATAGAAGCCTTTGCCAAAAATAAGACCGTTCTGGTAACCGGTGCCGGAGGCTCCATCGGCTCGGAAATGTGCAGGCAGCTATGCAAATTCAATCCGAAGCTGCTTCTGCTTATCGAGCAGGCTGAAAATCCGCTGTTCTATATAGAACGGGAATTACGTAAGCAATTTGCCGAAGTTCAAATCAAAGCGATTATCTGCAACATTACCGACAAGACTCGTGTGGATGAGGTTTTCCGAGAGTATAAACCGCAGGTTGTTATTCATGCCGCCGCTCATAAACATGTGCCGTTGATGGAATTTAATGCTGGCGAAGCTATCAAAAACAATATTTTGGGCACGCAAATTGTTGCCGATGCAGCAGACAATTGCAGCACTAATAACTTCGTAATGATCAGTACGGACAAAGCCGTTAATCCGACGAGCATAATGGGTTCATCCAAGCGGATTGCTGAGATGTATATTCAGGACCTGAGCAGGACGAGTGAGACGCACTTCGTGACCGTACGCTTCGGCAATGTTCTTGGCTCCGAGGGCTCGGTTGTGCCTATCTTTAAGAAACAAATAGCCGAAGGAGGCCCCGTTACCGTCACGCATCCCGAAATGAAGCGCTACTTTATGACCGTACCGGAGGCGAGCCAGCTTGTTTTACAGGCGGCGGCTATGGGAAATGGCGGAGAGATATTTGTGCTCGAAATGGGCGAGCCCGTTAAAATTGTGGCCCTTGCCCGGGAGCTTATTACGCTTAGCGGCTTCAGGCCAGGCGAAGATATTGAAATAATTTTCACAGGCCCAAGATCCGGCGAAAAACTCTTTGAAGAGCTCTCGATAGAAGGCGAGGATATGCAGCGAACGAGGCACCCCAAAATCAGTATATGGAAGAATATCCCGATGGATCGTGAAAAGCTTCGAGCGGGCATAAGCGAGCTGATAACGATTGCACGAACTCAGGCTTACCGCGAAATAGCACATAAAATAAAAGAGCTTGTGCCGGAATATTCAGGCGCCGAATAACCATACTTAAGCTATCATTATTGCGAAAATTGTCGCCTCTGTGCTTTTTTCCAGGCACTTCTTCACGGAAAACATAATCTGTTCTCAGATTTTTCACTTGACTATGACAGAGGTAATTTAGTATAAATCAGATAAGCATCCGTGAGTATTCGGTTTTGCACCAGGCGATATTTCGATAGCTTATTTTGAAATTTTGGCTTTGAAATGCAGGAGGTGATATTGGGTGGCTACATTCATTCCAAAAAGATTAGACAAAGTTCAGAAAAATATTAATTATTATCACAATCATTTTATTAACAGGAGGACCATTATGTTCAGGACATTAACTTACTTGGCGATTTGTTTTTTATTGATATCAGGTTTTTCCGGTCTCGCCGAAGGTGCAGGAATGGTTGCTCACTGGCGGTTGGATAATGATGCGACGGATTCTGCCGGCAATATTGACGGGACGCTGATGAACGGAGCCGGATTCACCACGGACGCGGTCGTGGGCAGCCATGCCTTAGTTCTTGAAAGTTCACAGCAACAGTATGTCGATTTTGGTAATCCACAGGAGCTGCCGTCAGGCAGAGCCGCACGCAGCATGTGCGGATGGGCAAAGACCGACACGGTTGCCACCGGCTGGCGATGGATTGCGGCCTATGGTTCGGAGGGAACGGATCTTGCTATGTTCATAGGCATGAACGGCACGAGTCTGTACGGCGGAGGTTACGGTGATGACGTGTACGTGGACGGTTTTTGGGATGTTGGCGTTTGGCATCACATCTGCCTGACGTATGACGGAAGCGTAGCAAGATTGTATGCCGATGGTGCTGAGGTAACCTCGGCGGCAAAAAACTGGAATCTGGCTTTAAGTATGGCACGTATCGGACAACAAGTTAATAACTATGCCGAATTCTGGGACGGCCTGGTCGATGACGTCCGCATTTACGACTACGCTCTTTCATCGGATGAGGTAAAGAAGCTCGCGGCACTTCCAAAAGCTACCAAGCCTAGCCCTGCCGATGGCGCCATACATACGGATACATGGGCGAGCCTTTCCTGGACGCCGGGTGGTTATGCGGTCTCGCACGATGTATACTTCGGCGAAAATTTTGATGATGTGAACAACGGTACCGACGATACTTTCCGAGGCAATCAGGGAGGATTATATTTTGTTGTGGGCTTCACCGGATATCCCTATCCGGACGGCCTGGTCCCGGGAACGACTTACTATTGGCGAGTTGACGAGGTCAACGATTTGGATCCGAACAGCCCATGGAGGGGAGACGTCTGGAAATTTACGGTGCCCAGCAAGACCGCTTACAATCCCAATCCGCCCGATGGCGCCAAGTTTATAAACCCGGCTACGACCCTCAGTTGGACGGCCGGTTTCGGCGCTAAATTACACACCGTATTTTTTGGTGACAATTTTGAAGATGTAAGCAATGCTACCGAGGGCATGTTTGCAGCAACTCTTACTTATAATCCTGGAACGCTGGAATACGACAAGACCTATTATTGGCGGATCGATGAGTCCGATGGATTGATTACATATAAGGGCAATACCTGGAGCTTCAGGACTTTACCTGATATCCCTGTTTCTGACCCGAATCTCATCGGCTGGTGGAAACTCGATGAGAGCCAGGGCACAACTGCTCTTGACTGGTCCGGCCATAAAAATAACGGCACGCTTATCAGTGGTCCGAAGTGGGTAACCGGCTATGACGAAGGTGCTCTGGAGTTTGACGGAAGTGATGATTATGTTAATTTTGGCAGCACGTTAAACTGGCCGGCTGGCAACTCTGCCCGCAGCATGTGCGGATGGGGCAAGACAGATACGATTGCCAGCGGCTGGCGATGGATCGCGGCGTATGGTTCGGCTGGTACGGGTCAGGCCATGTTTATTGGCTTAAACGGACAAGATCTCTATGGTGGGGGTTATGGAGATGATGTCTTTACTACCGGCTTCTGGGAAACAGACGTTTGGCACCATATCTGCCTGACGTACGACGGAACCTCGGCCAGATTGTATGCCGATGGTATCGAAGTGGCTGCTGAGGCGAAAGGCTGGGATCTGGTTTTAGGCCGTGCCCACATCGGACGGCAGGTTAATGATGTGGCCGAATTCTGGGATGGTTTGATCGATGACGTTCGTATCTACAACAAGGTGCTGAGTCCCGATGAGATTAAGAAGGTTATGTTTGGTGATCCGATGCTTGCCTGGAATCCGAGTCCGGCCAATAGATCTACGCCGGACATCCATGCTGCATTACCACTTAGCTGGTCAGCGGGAGAAATGGCTGCTCAGCACGATGTGTATTTTAGTACTGATGTAGATGCTGTCGCGGATGCCGATACATCAATAGACGGCATATATCGAGGGCGCCTGAATGCGACAAGTTACACTCCGCCGGAAGGTATCGAATGGGGCGGTGGGCCTTACTACTGGCGAATCGATGAATATAATACCGATGGTACAATCAGCAAAGGCAAAGTTTGGAGCTTTATAGTAGCCGACTATCTTTCCATAGATGATTTCGAAGATTACGATGCAGGCGACAACCAGATATGGTATGCGTGGCATGACGGCCTCGGATATGGCACGCCTGGTACTGAGCTATATTATGCCGGCAACGGAACAGGGGCTGTTGTGGGCGATGAAACCACTAATTCTTATACCGAGGAGAGTATCGTCAACAGTGGCGGCCAGGCAATGCCATTCTCCTACGACAACAATAAGCAGGGCTTTGTAAACTATTCGGAGACGGAGTTTACACTGACTGCCCCGCGTGACTGGACGCAGGAAGCTGTTACGGAATTTTCACTCTGGTTCAGAGGCTATGCGGCATCCGTCGGCAGTTTTGTCGAAGGGCCGGTCGGTACCTATACTATCACCGCCTCTGGCGCAGATATCTGGGCGGTGAACGGTGTGGAGGCCGATGAGTTCCACTTTGCCTATAAGACGCTCTCCGGCCCCGGCTCGATTGTGGCGAAAGTCCAGAGCGTTGACAACACCAATGTGTGGGCCAAGGCCGGCGTGATGATTCGCGAGACGCTTGATCCTGACTCGGCGCATG
>CAZHBL010000519.1:0-4194 GCA_964530105.1 uncultured Pirellulales bacterium
TATCGAGGTCGAACCAGGCCAAGCAGCTCGGCATAGGGATGGGGGTGGCGTTTTTCAAGGTCAAGGATTTTGCCGACAAGCACGGCTTGGTGGCGCTTTCTTCCAACTATACGCTTTATGCCGATATGTCGCGCAGGGTGATGGAGACGCTTTGCAATTTTACGCCGGAGATAGAGGTGTATTCGATCGACGAGGCGTTTTTGAATCTTTCGGGCTTCGGCGATAACTTGACGGATTATGGCCGGAGAATCAGGCAGACCGTAAAGCAATGGACCGGCATGCCCGTTTCGGTCGGCATCGCGGAGACAAAAACGTTAGCGAAGATAGCCAACCGGATTGCCAAGAGGTCGCCCGAGGCGGCCGGCGTGTTCGAGCTTACCGGGCAGGCCCGTATCGACGAGGCGCTGGCGCGGACAGACGTAGAGCACATCTGGGGGGTCGGGATAAAGACCTGCATCAAACTGAAAAGGGCCGGGATTAAAACGGCGCTCGCCCTTCGCGGGGTGGATGTCGAGTGGATGAGGCGGCATTTCGGCGTTACCGGCGTCAGGACGGTTTATGAATTGCGAGGTATGAGTTGCTATGAGCTGGAAGAGCAGCCGCCGACGAAAAAGGGCATTACCGTCTCGCGAATGTTCGGCAGAAAAGTAGAGACCGTCGAGGAGCTTAAAGAGGCGATAGCCAGTTATGCTACGAGGGCGGGCGAGAAACTGCGGGACGAGGGCCTGGCCGCCGGGGCGATGACCGTCTTTGTGATGACGAGCCGTTTTGTTGAGCCGCGGAAGAGATATTTTAATTCGCGCGGGGTTCATTTCCCGACCGCCACGAATTACACGCCTGAGTTGATTGAATACGCGACCGGGGTGGTGCAGCGGCTGTACAAAAAAGGTTTTTTGTACACCAAGGCCGGCCTTATTCTCGGTGACCTTGTGCCGGAAGGCAAAGTGCAGGGCAACTTATTCGACCGGGCCGACAGGCGGAAATCGAGAAGATTGATGCAGGCGATTGACGCCGTAAATCTAAAGCTGCCCGACAGCCCGCTGATATGGGCGGCCGAGGGCATAGACCAATCCTGGCGAACCAAATTTGCCAGACGCTCGAAAAGATATACCACCCAGTGGGATGAATTAGTCGAGGTGGTGTAGCTTGAATTACAAGTAAGGGCATCAGGTATATCGACTCTGCTCGGCATGAAGGACGGTGTTAAGCGACCTGTTCGCGGTTTTCCATCCATTCAGGTAAGGGAGAACCGGTTACTATACTGTAAACAGTTTCAGGTGCGATGTCTATTTCGTCGCCCCAGGTAAGAACACCCAACTCACTATTAATTTGAACGCTTTTAAAGAACTCCGGATCACGAAGCTTAGAAAAAACGCCGCCCTTATCGATAAATGGTTTACAGTCAAGGATACCTGATTTGCCATCATCGAAGGTGAGCTGCAATTTATAACCATCCAGGATTTGTATGTTGGTAACATCGTGATACATTGCTAAATCCTTCTAAAAAACACAATGCTTAGAGCATTATACCATATCAGTAATATACTTGCCAGGTGCAATTATACCTGCGACTAATGCACCGGTTGATAAAACGTGAGCTTTACAGCGGTCCCAATCAAGCCGGATGTTGTGTGTGATTGATTTCCGATTCGCGTAACTCCCTGAACCAAAACTGGAGGTCACTAAGGCATAGATTTCTTGGAACAGGATTTCCTTCAGCGCACATGGCATTGACTATTTGAGCCATATGTAATGCTTCGCCCGTTCGACGTGGATGAAGAGAAAGGCTAGAATCAAAATAGTCTGTGCAGGTGGAGTAATGATGTGAATGAATAAATGAATCCCATACGATGGTAAGCTCATCTTCTGCTCTAATATCAATTATCTCAATATCTTCCATTGATCGTTGATCAGACGATCCCCAACCTTTCTGAAGTAGTTCGATCGCGCTTACATCAGACTGAGGAGCGCTATACCCAAAAACAGTAAACATGAAAGCATCTGTCATGTGAGTTCGCATATCACTCCACTGTATAGCCAACATAGGATCCAACTCGTAATTTTTCTCTGTAACGGGATATAACAATGCTGTAGGTTTCAGAGGTCTTTTACATCGGCTGCATCTATTTCCCTTTACACCAAGAACCTTGTCGTTTACGCAGCAAGCAGCTTTCACATTACCGTGCAAGAAAAGAAGTTGTGGAAGGTTGCCAATACGTCCATTTCTACGGAATGCTTGAACAAGGAATGGATCCCAATTAAATGTTGCAATTACATCTTTTTCTCGAAGTGAAAGAACAAGGTAGTCATATATTGTTGCCTGAAGTGGCAGCTTGAGGCAGTCAAAATAGTCATAAATGCGTGACTCCAACTCATGTCTGATCGCTGTGAATGAATCGTTTGCGTGCATTTCTGCGTAGACATCTTCGAAATTGCGATCTGAATAGGGTATATTGGTTCTATCAAGGAGATCATTCAGATTAAGTAGTTCTATCAAGTCGGCCATTAAAGGTAAGGATTTTCCATCAGCGTCACCACTTGGTAATGCTGCTCGGCTCGCTCCAGCACCAAGGATGACAACATGTGGACGTCCCATTTCACAAGATGTAATTTCAGCTTCACGTGTGAAATCCATATCAGTTTCCTCGCATGCTTAGTACAGAACAAGTTATTATATGTTTTTATAGTTAATGTTTACTATAATAAACATGTATTTACCTTTTACCTACAAAAAATGTAACAAGGTTTTTTAGAGTGACAAAGTGGATCCCCGCCTTCGCGGGGATTACATAGGCGGGATTGTATATGCGTAAGGTGTACATAGGAATAGCGGGCTGGTCGTATCCGGACTGGAAGGGGATTGTTTATACAGATTCTAAAATCGATCAGCTCGAATACGTCAGCAGGTTCGTCGATTGTATCGAGATTAACAGCACGTTTTACCGGCCGCCGTTTATCAAGAACACCAAATCTTGGCTGGAAAGGACTTCGCGGAAAAAAGATTTTTTCTTCACGGCCAAGCTTCATCAGGATTTTACGCACAAAGGCAAAATTGACGCCGGGATGGTCAGGGATTTTCATAAAGGTTTCGAGCCGTTCCTGGAGGCGGGCAAATTAAAGCAACTATTGGCTCAATTCCGGTACGATTTTGCGGACGGCCCGGACAGCCGGCGGCATTTGACTTCGATAGTTGATAACTTCCGCGATGCATTCGAGCTTGCGGTCGAGGTCCGGCATAAATCATGGCAGGAAAAACGGGCGCTGGAATTTCTGCGGGAGCTGGGCGTTTCGGTCTGCAACCTTGACTATCCGACTACGTGGAACTCGTTCAATTTGCAGCACTGCACGGTAGGGCGGTCGGGTTATTTTCGAATGCACGGCAGAAATAAAGAAAAATGGTTCAGCAAGGCCGGCAGGGATGAGACATACGATTACTATTATAACGAAGAAGAGCTTGCCGGGATACACGAAAGGATCGAAAAGCTCGCCGAGGCCTTTGAATTTTTGACAGTCATCGCCAACAATCATTATCGGGGCGCCGAGCTTGCGAACGCCATAGAATTGAGGGCCCTTCTAAGCGGCGAAAAACAGCCTGTTCCTGCCGGTCTTTTGAAAACTTATCCGAATCTGGCATCGATAGCCTTAAAAAAAACTTAAAAATTCGCATGAAAACGCCGATAAATAAGCCCTTAAAATGAATTTAATGCCAAAAATAGGGTTTTTCACTTCTGCATAAGCCGCAAACATAATCACCTGGATTTTATTCTTGACAAGAAGGTAATTAATGATGTATAAGTAGAGTTATAGTTATTAGTGAATTTACGGTTTCTTGGCAGGTGGGAATTTCTGTCGCCTATTTCAGATTTTGATTTTTTCAATTAGTAGTAGCTCAAATTTTGCCTATTGAAGTAAGGAGGTGGTGTCAAATCGCGAAATTATCTCGGTTAAATATGGATAGAATGTAGTTGGCTTGTCGGAGGCCATAAGTGCTTTGGTGTGTGGCCAAAGCGAGATTACTTTAAATTTTTCGAAGGAGGATTATCATGTTTAGAAAATTGTTTTATTTGTTTTCTGTCTTTATGGTTGTGGGCTTGATCGGCCCGGTGGCAGCGCAAGATATGGAAATCGGCGTTGGTACCCCCGTGATTGATGGGCAGGTCGATGATATTTGGGCTGATGCAGCAGCGGCTGATT
>CAZHBL010000520.1:0-4188 GCA_964530105.1 uncultured Pirellulales bacterium
AAATAAAGTCTATCACATATCTTGGTATGGCGATGAATATTGCTCTGTCGGTTATTAAGGTCGCCATCGGTTTGCTGGCCGCTTCGCTGGCACTTGTTGCCGACGGGATCCATTCGCTTTCCGATGTCGCCACCGACGTGGCTGTTCTGTTGGGCCTGCGTATTGGTTCGAAAGAGCCCGACCAGAGTCACCCCTACGGCCATGGGCGAGCGGAAACTTTTTCCGCCGGCCTGGTTGCGCTGATTTTGATTGTTGTCGGCGGGGCGATGATTTACTACGCCACATTGGCCATCGCCAGAGACGAGATGACCGCCCCCAGGCTCGGAGTTCTCCTTGCCGCCGTTATTTCAATTGCGGTTAAGGAGTGGCTCTATAAAGCAACACAAAAAGTTGCGATTCAATCTCACAGCCCCGCACTTTACGCTAACGCCTGGCATCACCGAAGTGACGCTTTCAGCTCGGTTGCGGTTGTGATAGGATTTATATCGCTGGAATTCGGCTTCGGTCATGGCGACCAGGTCGCTGCGATTGCTGTTGGCCTGATGATTGTATGGGTGGGAGTCAGGGTCATCGGCGATGCACTGCGCGAATTGGCGGAAGCCGCCGTCGATCCGGACACGATCGAGCACATAAAGGAAGTCATCAACTCCGATTCTTCTATCCGCCAGTGGCACAAGCTGCGGACCCGCACGGTCGGCAGGGAAGTATTTCTCGATTTGCACATTCTTGTTGACCCTGATTTGAAAATCACCGACGCCCACGCGATCGCTGAAAGGCTGGAAAAGACCCTTGATGAGCAGATAACACGCCCGATTAACATCACTGTTCACATCGAGCCTGACATGCCGGAACTGAGAAAATAACGCCGGGCTTTTACGCATATTGAACCTGCCGGAATATTTTGAAATTGTGATGAGGATTTGGTAGTATCAGGCTTGAATTGTGTATGAATGCTTTAGAAAAAGAGGTCAAATTGTGCAATAACACCGTTTATGAGCTTAAATTGGGAATCTAAATATAATCATCCTCACACAGTCGTCGCTGTACGCGCATGGCACGATGTCCTCTGGTCCAAAGGAAAGGAGTTACAATGAACTCACCACCAGGCTCCCCAAACCTACACTTCTCGCGTCGTACGTTTTTGTATGCGGCGGGTAGTACGGCCGCCGGCCTGTCGCTCAGTTCACATAACTGGCTTGGCTCTCTGGCTATGGCGCAACCGGCCGGCCCGCCGAAACGCCCCTCAGTTGTCCGGGCTGCTTTTATCTATCCACCGACGTCATCGTTGCGCAAGGTTGGCTATTATAGCTGGCCCGGCTCCACGTTCGACGCCGAAGGCCGTCAGAGGCAATATATTCTCGGATTTCAAGTCATCGAGAGGAAGCTGGGTATGCAAATATCCGTTGAGCCGCAGGCGCTGGATGAGAACGAGAGCCTCACGCGTTTCATAAACGAGATCAAGGCCGATCCCCCCGACGGTCTCTTGTTGGTGCCCTTTAAGAAAGGACACTTTCCGCACGTCACGCGCATCTTGGAAGAGACTAAAATCCCCACGGTTGTTCTCGCCACGCTGGGTGTGCTTTTAGTCGGGCACGTCCGCGAGCTTCACAGAAAGCCGGGCGTTTATATGATCAACTCGCTGGACAACCTTGATGCTGTCGAGCAGGGCATGAGCATGATACGCGCGGCATCCTGGATGAAACAAAGCTGCATCCTCAATATCGCCAGAGCGGCCACTGCCGACCGGGCGGTTCCGCATCTGGGGACGAAGGTTCGTACCGTGGCAAACACGGGCTTCATAGAAGAATACCAGCGGACACAGGCCACGGCCGAAGTCAAACGGCTTGCCGCTGCATATCGTGACAACGCCACCAAAGTGCTCCAGCCAAGCGAGGGGGACATCCTCGACGCGGCCCGAGCGTGCATAGCGCTGAAACGCGTTGTCGAGGCCGAGAAAGCCGACGCTGTAATGATGGATTGCCTTCCCGGGCTCAAACACCCGCATCAGCACGTTCCGCCCTGTATGGGATTCATGAGCCTGCGCGACGAGGGCATCCCGGCCGGCTGCGAATCCGACCTCGACGCCACACTGACAATGATGCTCTATCAATACCTTTTCGACAGGCCGGGCTTCCAGCACAATCCGACCGTCGAGACGGAGAAAAACCATTACTTTTGCGCACATTGCACGAGCGCATCAAGAATGAACGGCCCGGGCAGCAAGCCGGAGCCCTACGTACTGATGAATCATGCCGAAGCCGGCTGGGGCTGCGTACCAAGGGTATTGTTCACTCCCGGCCGGCAGGTGACCATCGCAAAATATCTTTCCGTGCGTTCCGATTCCGAAACACCGCAGATGCTGGTATACTCGGGCGAGTTGGTGGGGTGTCCCGGTGTTCCGGCGACGGGCGGCTGCCGCACGAACGCCGAGACGACGATAAACGAGTTGGATGATGTTGCCGACCTCAAAGGCCACCATCTTGTGATGGCATACGGCGAGAATGCAAAATCCTTACGCCGGTTCTGCCGGCTCTACGGCATCGAGGTGGTTGTCTAAACTGTTGTCGGGGGAACTAAAGTGATGCAATACAATTTTTTCGCTCTGTGAAACGCTTTGTCATTCCGACCAAGGTAGAGCTGAACCTGGCAGTATGAGCAAAATTTATTTTCCACACAGATGCTTGTTAAGGCCAAAAAGAGTGGGAAAACGAGTAAAATCGCTCGCGGCAGCTAAATTATTAGCCGGATGAAGCGTATTTTATATGTTTTATTGGCTATGCTTTTTGTTCCGATAACACAATTCTTTCAAAGAATCACAAAATGTCTAAAACAGCGAGGTTTTCTGCCCGATATATGTATGATGATGCAGCTGCGAAACAAAATTTTGGCCGTCGATGACAATGTTATCGATATCACAACTATCGAGAAGCTGTTGGGTGAACGCTACGATCTCAGGACAGCGACGACCGGTGAGGATGCTCTGGAGATAGCAGCGGTTTTTCGGCCCGACATTATTTTGCTCGATAGTATGATGCCCGGTCTCGACGGCGGTCAGGTCTGCCGTCAGATACGTGGGGATTCGGGACTGCGGCATACGAAGATCATAATGGTATCCGGCAAGTCAATGGTATCGGAACGCATCGAAGCGTATCAAGCCGGTGCCGACGACTATATCACCAAGCCATTTAACGAAGATGAACTTCTTGCAAAGATACGGGTCTATTTACGTCTGAAATCAGTCGAGGAAGTGGACCAGTTCAAGACGAACGTTTTGACGCTGCTCTGCCATGAGGCACGTACTCCGCTGAACAGTCTAATCGCGCCGGCTGAGATGTTGATGTCCGGGGAGGAGATTGATGCCGAAGATCGCAAACTGCTGATCGAGATGATGCATTCGGCTGCAAGGCGCCTGCACCATTTCTTTGAAAACGTCATGCTGCTCAGCTCGCTGAAATCGGGAAAGTGGCAATTCAACCCGGAACCGGCGGATCTGTGCGAGGTCGTCCATGAAGCCGTTTGCGATGTGGCGACAAAGGCGGCGGATCGGAAAATAAAAATCGAGGAGAAATTTGAAACTGGCCCGATGGCTTGTCTCGACCGGCAGCAAATCAAAAGGGCGATAACATCAATACTGGATAATGCGATCCGCTTCAGTCCAGCGGGTAGGAGGGTTGATGTCTGTGTCTCCGGTGATGATGAGTATGTATGCGTGAGTGTGACCGACCGGGGCGAAGGTATCGAGCCCGATTATCTGCCTTATGTATTTGAGGAGCTTTCGGACCCCGACATTGACCATCACTCGCGGGGCCAGGGCCTGAGCCTGGCCATAGCCCGGCAAATCGTGCTACAGCATAACGGCAAGATCGACGCAGAAAGCGCACAAGGCTCCAACACAACATTCACTGTCAGATTGCCCATAATGGTGCCCTCTGAATTGGCGCATTGTGAAATATGAGCAATCGGGATACATTTTTCGCCGGTTCGATTTTAAATATTCCCCGATGAATCTTCAAAATTCCGCCCGGATTGCCTGCCGGCTGCAGAATGGTAATTGCGACTGTCGAATATTTCAATAAGTATGTTATAATTTGTCGATAATATATTAGATCGTTGTAACATTCAGACAGTCAGACAAGAAAGGATTCTGTGATATGTCATTTACAGAGGACGTACTGAGCCGGAGCAGAC
>CAZHBL010000521.1:0-4185 GCA_964530105.1 uncultured Pirellulales bacterium
GAAACATCGGGTGTCTTGGTGTGTTGCCAAGACAAGTTTATGTTAAATTTTTGTATGTAGGAAAATTAAATGGCCTTACGTGTAAGACTGTTTGTGGTACTAATAATTTGCTTGTTTTCAGTAGTAGGCTACTCACAAAATGAGTTACTGATCCAAAAGCTTGCTATTGAATCGCGTTTGCCTATTTGTCTCAATAGAGATAGAGCTATTATGGTATTCGAGAGAAAAGATATTTCAGATGATATCAGTATTGATATGTCATTCTCAGAACAAAACACAGGCAATGTTCCTGCATTACCTGTTGCAATTAAACTTGCCGGGCCTGCTAAACGATATGAATATGAAATTGACATTTCATCATGGCCTGACGGCGAATACAAAGTATTTATTAAAGAAAAAGGAACAGCCGACAGTTCAGTAATTGTTCGCGGGCTTTTCAAGCAAACTCTCAAAAAGCCACAGCCTCCACGGGGTGTTATAGACATGGAAGGTATAATAATGTTTTTTGTAGACGATTGGTATATCGAAAAATCCAGTGGGATCAAAAGACAGGTTCATCCGGCAGATTTGATTCCTGTTAATCCATGGGAAACAAATAAAGACTATTATTATTTTCGTAATTCAATGCGTCAATACTGGTTCGATATTAATGGTGATTTGAATGTCCACCTCTCGGCATTAAATAAACTCGGCGACAAGCCCGTTCAGTATTGGGCTAAGAGTAGCGATATGAAGACCTGGCAGATTATTGATAGCCCTTTAGATAAGCATCAGGATTGTGATATAAAAGACATAATAAATGAGGTTAATCGTGCATCAGTACCTGATGATAAGTCTGTCTATAGATATTATGATGAAGTCAGGGATGGTAAAGTTGATCTTACGCAGGTTAGTGTCCTTTGGACAGGAACAAAAAAAGATGTAAAATGGGGCGATCTCCCAATGCCTTATAGAAGCCGTATAGCTGTATGGGAAAAACCGGATGGGCAGAAGATCATACTGGCAATTATCACAAAGGACAAAAGTGAATTTGAAGATGATGAGATAGGGCGGTGGATGGATTCAAACGATAATTTCGGAGGCCTCCATTTTAGTTCTGACGGAAAGACGCTTAGGTGCTACCAATCAAGGCTTATTCCCAGGCATGATCCGTTTAGTGTTCATTATGATAATTTACGATGTGCAAGAGTGATGATTACATGGAGCACAACTGACGGCTTGCATTGGACACCGACATTTTTTGATGCTCCCACGCTTGAAGATCCCTGGTCAACACAGCATTACGGTCTTAACTTATGGACCGAAGAGAATAAGCGTCTGGAGATGGCATATCATAAAATATATGATGTTCAATATCAGAAGGTTTACACTGAGCTGGCATACAGCCGGGATGGCGTATACTGGAACAGATTTGATGATGGAAAGGCTTTCCTTGATAACGGGGCACCGGGTGAATGGAATTTTGGATATTCTATGATCATTGGTCACGATAGAAAGAAGATGTCGTATGATGGCTATTGTTATGAACCGATGACAGGAATAAATGTCTTACATTTTATGTTCATGGCAGCTAATTACAGGGATCGGTCTTTAGTGACTATGGAGCTGTTTGAGAATCGTTTTGACGGAAGATTTATGGGAGAAAAAGGATTTCAGTGCTCGCCTATTATGAATTGGTACGGATCGGTAGAGAACGTTATCAACGAATCAAAGAAAATGGTATTTACCCCAGGATTTATGAAGTACAGGAAAGACGGCTGGGTAAGCGCTGAACCAAAAAAACGCAGGGCAGTTCTTATAACAAAACGATTCAGAAGTTCTGGTGGACTAACTATAAATGCTAAAACTCCCCCTGAAGGTTTTGTTATGGTCGAAGTACTTGATGAGGCCGGAAATCATCTCAAGCAGTATAGTGGTGTTAATGCTGCAGTATTCGTTGGTGATGATATTGACAAAAAGCTTAACTGGTCCGATGGCAAAGTTATTAAATTACCGTCTGTTCCGTTCAAGCTTAAAATGACATTGGAAAAAGCTGAAATGTATACACTTAGATTTTGTGGCATTTAATCGGAAGGCATGTTGTGAGAGCAATTATATCAGAAGAAGTTTTTAGCAGAGTAAGGCAGAAACGACTTGTTGCTACGGTGGTTATCGACGATATTGATACAACCTTGCCACTGGCACATACATTGCTTGATGCTGGAATTGGCTGTATTGAGCTTACCTTACGTACGGATTATGCTATTGAAGCAATAAAAATGATCAGGCGTAAAATTCCGGAGATGCTTGTTGGAGCTGGTACAGTCTTGACAGCAGACCAGATACAGATGGTGAAGGATGTTGGTGGACATTTTGCTGTTTCTCCTGGGCTAAACAGGAGCGTTTTGGAGAAGTCTTTGGATGCCGGTCTGCCGTTTGCTCCAGGTGTGTGTACTCCATCCGAAATTGAGTGCGCTCTTAGTTACAACCAAAGGTATCTGAAGTTTTTCCCTTCAGAATTCCTTGGCGGAACGAAATACCTTGAATGTATAGCAGCTCCGTATACGCATAAAGGAATAAGTTTTATACCATTTGGCGGAATTAATGAGAGTAATTTTCTAAAATATCTTGAACAAGACTGCGTTTTTGCTGTTGGAGGTTCATGGCTTGTTCCCAGAAGGAAGGTATTTGAGGGCGATTGGACGTATATAAAAAAATGCTGTGAGTTGGCAGTTAATAAAATTCGGGCAGTTAATAAAATACCTATTAATAGTGTTATTCTAAGTAAACAACACGTTAAAAAAGAAGAAATAGAATCTGTTTAGAGGTGACGATGAAACAAATAGTAACTTTTGGTGAAATAATGGGACGTATTATGCCTAATGGTTGTTTGAGGTTCAGACAGGCTTTACCCGGCTTGATAAATTTCACATTTGCCGGGGCTGAGGCAAATGTAGCAGCATCTATAGCTTATATGGGCGGATCCGCTTCGTTTATAACGGCATTGATTGATAATGATATAACATGTGCTTGTTTATCGCGATTGAGGAGCATTGGTGTTGACACATCACATACAGTTTTGTGTAACGTAGGAAGGTTTGGTTTGTATTATACGGAAACGGGAGCCAATCAAAGACCAAGCAGGGTTATTTATGATAGAGAATATTCTTCAATATCTCTTACAGATCCTTCAGCATATAACTGGGATAGGATATTTCATGGAGCCGATTGGTTTCATGTCACCGGAATAACCCCATCATTGTCTGGGCTTGCCGCAAATGCAACAGTTGAAGGGGTAAAAAAAGCCAAAAGTTTTGGGCTTACGGTCTCTTGTGATCTGAATTACAGAAGCAAATTATGGCAATGGGACAAATCTGTATCGCCAGAGGAACTTGCAAATAGAACTATGACTAAGATACTACCTTATGTAGATGTTCTCATTGCAAATGAAGAAGATGCCTCATGTGTACTTGGCGTTCATCCTGCAAATACCGATATCTGTAATGGCAAACTCGATGTTGGACAATATAAGCAGGTTGCATCTGAAATAGCCTCCATGTTCCCTAACTTACAAAAAATTGCAACAACATTTCGGCAAAGTGTTTCTGCTTCACATAATAATTGGGGAGCGATGCTTTATGATTCTCAAGAGGACAAATCTTACTATGCTCCTTTAAAAGAAGGGAAATACAGTCCGTATCAGATTACGCATATTGTCGACAGAGTCGGAAGCGGAGATTCTTTCGCTGCTGGTTTGATATTTGCACTCAACACATATGAACATCACAGTTGTGAAAGATCAATAGCATTTGCTACAGCCGCTTCCTGTTTGGCTCATTCAATAAAGGGAGATTTTAATTTTAATCATCGTAGTGAAGTAGAGTTACTTATGAATGGAAATGAATCAGGTAGAGTTGTAAGGTAGTAAACGATTATGAAATGACGTGCTGTCCTCTGAGCAGAGTTTAAGGTTGTTACAGGAGTAGTAATGATAAGTCTTACAGATACAATCATATTATTCATTTATATGATCGCCATGGGATTCATGGGTATCTATTTTACCAGCAAAAATGAGAATACTGAAGATTATTTTGTTGGAGGAAGGAAAATGCCCGGCTGGGTCGTTGGTATGAGTATGCTTGGTACTCTGATAAGTTCAATATCGTTCCTCGCTTATCCCGGAGATGCATATAAGACTAACTGGAT
>CAZHBL010000522.1:0-4182 GCA_964530105.1 uncultured Pirellulales bacterium
CCGCTTATAAAATCGGCACGCTGAAACTGATGAACGACACCGAAAAATTTCCCACAATGCTGAAAAAGCGAAAGATCGCCCTGCTGCCGCCGACCGGCGCTGATAGAAAAACGACAAGGCGAATATTCAAAAAAGCTAAACAAAATAAGGCGGACAAAGAATGAAATATGCGTATTATCCAGGATGTTCGGCCCACTCGACGGCGCGTGACATGCACGAATCCGCCGTAGCTGTAGCGGAAGCGCTCGGCATAGACCTTGTCGAGCCGCCCGGCTGGACATGTTGTGGAGCTACCGCCGCCCACCAGACCGACCGGGTACTGGCCGCTTCGCTGCCGGCCGCCAACCTCCTGAAGGTCCGGGACATGGGGCTGGACATGGTCGTCAATTGTGCAGCCTGTTATAACAGAATGAAAGTGGCAAACCATGAGGTATCGACCGACCCGGCCATGCAAAAGCTGGTGAGTGATGCGGTCGGCGGAGATTATGACGGCTCGGTGAAAGTCCGGCATATCATCGAAGTGCTGCTCGAAGATGTCGGGCTCGATGTTATCAAAGCTACTCTCAAACGCTCGCTCAACGGACTTCAGGTCGCCTGCTATTACGGATGCCTGCTGGTCCGCCCGCACGAAGTGACGAATTTCGATGATCCGGAGAATCCGACATCGCTGGACCGGCTGGTCTCCGCGATGGGCGGAGTCAGCCTTGACTGGCCGCATAAGGTCGAGTGCTGCGGCGGCGGGCTATCGATGTCGAGAACGGACGTCGTCGTCAGCCTCACGGATGCGATTGTGGGAATGGCAAAGGCGGCGGGTGCACAGTGCATAGCGGTTAGCTGTCCCATGTGCCAGATCAATTTGGATATGCGACAACTGGATATCGAAAAGCAAACGGGGACACGTCATGACATGCCGGTCCTGTATATCACCCAGCTCCTCGGGCTTTGCCTCGGCATTTCGCCCGACGAACTCGGCCTTAATAAACTGATGGTTTCTTCTGCAAGTGTTATAGAGAGATTAGAAGTACACGCTCATGATTAAAAACAACGATAAAAAGATAGGAGCGGTGCTGGTCCAGGGCGGCGGTATAGCCGGCGTCCAGGCATCGCTTGATTTGGCCAACTCCGGCTTCAAAGTCTATCTCGTCGAACGCTCGGCCGCCATCGGAGGAATGATGGCACGTCTCGACAAGACGTTTCCGACCGGTGATTGTGCTACATGTATTGTCTCGCCAAAGCTCGTCGAGTGCGCGCGCAACCTGAATATTGAAATCCTGACCCTCTCGGAAATGACCGACCTGTGGGGAGAGCCCGGCAATTTCAAAGCAACTGTGAAAATACATCCAAGGTATATCGACGATAAGAAATGCACGGCTTGCGGCGACTGCACACAGGCCTGCCCGGCGAATATCCTCGACCCATTCAACCGCAACCTCGGGACACGCAAGGTCGTTGCCAAGCACTATGCCCAGGCGGTTCCGAATGTTTTCAGCATTCTCAAGAACGGTCATGCTCCCTGCAAAACGACCTGCCCGGCAAACATCAACGTCCAGGGTTACGTCCAGCTTATCAAGAAAAAAGAATATCTCAAAGCGGTCGAGATGATCAGGCGGCGTAATCCGCTCTCGGCCATTTGCGGCCGTGTCTGCACGCATCCGTGTGAGGATGCCTGCACTCGCAAAGACCTCGATGGTCCGGTGGCCGTCAGGCTGCTCAAACGATTCGCTTCCGACAAGGAAATGGAAATGATCGCCTCCGGTGAGCTGACGCTTCCGGAAGAAAAGACCCCCGCCCCGGATGCTAAGAAGGTTGCGGTAATCGGTGCCGGCCCGGCGGGACTTACTCTCGCAAACGACCTTGCCGATAGCGGCTTTGCAGTCACGATATACGAAACGCTTCCCGCCGCGGGTGGAATGCTGCGATGGGGAATTCCCGAATACCGCTTGCCCAAAAATGTGCTCGACCATGAAATCGAGCTGATCCGGCGCAAGGGCGTAACGTTTGTTCTGAACTGCCGCGTCGGGGAAGATATTTCCATAAAAAAAATCCGCACTGAAAACGACGCCGTATTTATCAGTGTCGGTGTCCATAAAGGCCGCGCGCTCGGCGTTGAAGGTGAGAACCAGACGGATGTACTTCAGGGCATTGACTTTCTGAGACAGGCCGGCTCTGCTGATAATAAACCCACAGTACGAAAGAAGGTAGTCGTTATTGGCGGAGGTAACGTAGCCGTTGACGTTGCGCGTACAGCCCTGCGTCTCGGCGCCGAGTACGTTGAGATGGTGGCTCTTGAGCAGCGAGGTGAAATGCCTGCCTATCCTGAAGAGATAGAGGCTACTCTTCTCGAAGGTATAAAAATCCGGAACGGTTGGGGACCTCGCAGAATTCTCGGTAACGGTTCGGTTGCCGGGATTGAGCTTAAGAGATGCATACAGGTCTTTGACGAAGAGGGTCACTTCAATCCGGTTTATGACGAGAATGACCGTATTTCGATCGGTGCCGACCAGATCATTATCGCCATCGGCCAGAAAAATGACGATTCTTTTCTTGAGCACATTGGCGCCCGGACCGAGCGCGGCAGTTTCAAAGCCGACCCTGTCACCCTCCAGACGTCGATCGAGGGTGTTTTCGCAGGAGGTGACACTGTCTCCGGTCCCGCATCCATAATCGAAGCGGTAGCCGCGGGCAAACGGGCCGCCGAATCGATCGAGCGATATCTCAAAGGACAGGACCTCATTGCTTCTCGTTTCGAGGAGACGATCAAGCGTATTCCAGAAGAGCTTCTTCCTTCGACAAAAGGTGTTGAAAAAAAGCAGCGGGCAGCCTCCGGCGAGCTTGCAATCCAAAAACGAATCGGAAACTTCGATGAGGTCGAAATAGGATTCTCCGAAGAAGCGGCAATCGCCGAGGCCGAACGGTGCCTCAATTGTGCATTGTGCTCGGAGTGCGAAGAGTGCGTCCTGGCCTGCGGCCAGAATGCCATCGACCACAAGATGACCGAACGCACCGTCGAGCTGGATGTCGGCTCGGTTATTCTGGCACCGGGATTCGAGGAATTCGATGCGGCGAGAAAAGGCGAATTCGGCTACGGGCGCTATCCCAACGTCGTGACGAGCGTTCAGTTCGAGCGAATGCTCTCTGCCGCCGGACCGTTCGAAGGTCATGTGGTACGCCTGACAGACGGCCGCGAAGCGAAACGAATCGCATGGATACAATGCGTCGGCTCGCGTGATGCCGCCTGTGGAAACGAATACTGCTCGTCGATATGCTGCATGGCCACAACGAAACAGGCAATGGTCGCGATGGACCACGTCTCCGGACTCGATGCGACGATTTTCTACATGGACATCCGGGCGCACGGCAAAGATTTCGACCAGTATTACGAACGTGCCAGAAGCAATGATAACATTCATTATATCAAGAGCATCCCCTCGCGGATTGTCCAAATGCCCGGCACCAGGGACCTTCGCGTACGTTTTGTCGACGAAAGCGGCCGGCTCCGCGAGCGGCAATTCGACCTTGTCGTGCTGTCGGTCGGCATGGAGCCTGCGGCATCTGTCAGGGACATTACATCCAGCATCGGTATAGAGCTTAATGAGTACGGTTTCTGTGCGACGGACCGTCTGCTGCCTCTGGAGACTTCCCGGCCGGGCGTTTTTGTCGCCGGGGCGTTCCAGGAGCCGAAGGACATTCCCGAGACGGTTACGCAGGCGAGCGGCGCCGCTTCGAAGGCGATGGAGCTGCTCGCCTCTGCAAGAAATTCTCTGGTTACCAAAAAAGTCTATCCCGACGAGCATGATGTCACCGATGAGGAGCCTCGTATCGGTGTCTTCGTCTGTCACTGCGGGATAAACATCGCTTCGGTGGTGGACGTCGAACGCGTCACCGAATCGGTCGCGGGCGAGCCCGATGTTGTTATGGCGACGCATACGATGTTCACCTGTTCGGATACCAGCCTGTCCAATGTCAAAGACATGATCCGTGAGCACCGGCTCAACCGGATCGTTGTGGCCTCGTGCACGCCTCGAACGCACGAGCCTTTGTTCCGCGAGACGCTGCGCGAGGCCGGCCTCAACCAGTATCTGTTCGAATTGGCAAATATCAGGGACCAGTGCTCATGGGTACATTCATCCGAGCCCGAAGCCGCTACGGAAAAGGCAATCGAGCTTGTGAAAATGTCTATCG
>CAZHBL010000523.1:0-4179 GCA_964530105.1 uncultured Pirellulales bacterium
AGCCATAAATTGACTATTCGATTCTCTGAGTTCTCGGCGTTCTCTGCGGTTAAGATCGCCGTGTAATGGAGATTTTTTATAAAAAGCCCGCTTTATTGGATTACGGTTCGTATAATGTATAACATATTCGTATGTAGTATGTAGTATATCGTGCTTTGAATTTAGAATGTAGAATGGAGAAATTTGCCATTTACGATTTACGAATTGCGATTTACAATTTTTTCGTTTTTTCTGTGTAATCAGCGAAATCCGCGATTATTGACTATTTCTTGGAGTTAATTCGTGGCTTATTTGAAAAAACAAAGCCAATGTTAATATAGGCAATTTGGTATTAATTCAATAACAGTAAAGACCTATGGGTTTTTTGATGTTATTCAGCGGTTTTGAGTGGCGAAAAACAAAGCCAAACAAAGCCAATTCAAAGACAATTTCCCGGCCTTTGGCTGGAAATTCGAAGCACTAATCTCTAAATCCTAAACGAGACGGATGACGTTTGTGGCTTTGAAAAGCCGAATTATCTTGAAGGGATTTTGCTATTCTGTTAGGTTCATACTTATGGATAAACAGGTGAAAAACAAGACTATTACGTCGCCAAAGGGCTTTTTGGCCGCCGGTGTGCATTGCGGCGTTAAAAAATCGGGCAAAAACGACCTTGGATTGCTCGTCTGCCCGGCCCGGGCGAAAGCCGCGGCGGTCTTTACGACCAACAAAATCGTCTCGGCAGCGGTCACTGTTTGTAAACAGCATGTAAAAAGCCCCGGCATCTCGGCGGTAGTCGTCAATTCCGGCAACGCCAACGCCTGCACGGGCCGGCTCGGAATCGACAATGCGATAATGATGTGTGCTGAAACAGCACGACAGCTTCAAATCGCCAATCGCCAATCGGCAATCGAAAATGTCCTCGTTGCCTCGACCGGTATTATCGGCGAGCAGTTGCCGATGCAAAAGATTACCGCCGGCATCGAAAAAGCGACGGCACAGCTTTCGGATTCGCCGGAAGGGGGGCTGGATTTCGCAAAGGCGATAATGACGACCGACACCAGGCCGAAGCAGGCCGTGCGCCGGCTCGATATTTCCGGCTGCGAAGTTACGATAGCCGGCACGGTCAAAGGGGCGGGAATGATCGCTCCGAATATGGCGACGACGCTTTGTTTTATAACAACCGACGCAGCTATAAGCAAGCCGCTACTGGCCGGTGCGCTAAAGGCTGCAATCGGTGATTCGCTGAACAGGCTGACCGTGGACGCTCATCAGAGCACGAACGATACGGCGATAATTTTAGCTTCCGGCCTTGCAGGCAATCGGCCGATCGTCAGCAAGTGCCCGCGATATAAGAAGTTCGCAAAGGCACTGGGCGAGTTGTGCGACGACCTGGTCCGGCAGATGGCGCTCGACGCCGAGGGGGCGACGCGGATGTTCAAGGTCGTGGTCAAAGGCGCGGCGACAAAGGCCGATGCGGCAAAGGCGTGCAGGGCCATCGCCGACTATCCGCTGGTCAAATGCGCGGTGCACGGCGGCGATCCGAACTGGGGCAGGATTATTTGTGCCGCTGGCTCGGTAGGCGTGAAATTGAATCCGGAGAAGCTCTCTTGCAAGATAGGGCAGATAACCGTCTTCAGGAATGGCAAGCCGGCGAAATTCGACCTGGCCAAGGCAAGCAAAGTCATCTCGCAGACCGAGCATACGATAACGGTGGATCTGGGCGCAGGCAAGGCGAGCGATTTTTGCTACGGCTGCGATTTGAGCGCCGAATACGTGAGCATCAACGCCGACTATCACACATGACAAAAGGGCATAAAAATGTGCCTTTGCCGGATGCTCATAATTGTTGCAATATCGGTGAGCTTTGTGTAGAATGCTCGTTGTTGTGAATGATACGCTCTTTAATAAACGATACGGAGCGGCAATAACCGGCGGCGATGCCGGGATTATCGGGGTGTAGCTCAGCTTGGCTAGAGCGCCTGCTTTGGGAGCAGGAGGCCGTAGGTTCGAATCCTATCACCCCGATTTTGATGTCACCTCTGGCAGCAATAATTCCAGCACAGCGTAAACGGGTCGTGATCTGAGGTGTGAAAAAATAGCAGCAGATGTTGATGCCGAGCTGTTTACACCATTTGATGCAATGGTCGGGGGTGGAGAGCAATGAAAACGAATCATGCGAGAAAAGTATCGGAGGAGGCCTTTAATGAATTAGCCGAAGCGGTTGAAGCTGGCAAAAGCGAAAAGCTTACTGCGTATTTGAAAGCTATAGGTAAGTTCCATAACTATAGTCTGGGTAATGCTATTGTGGTTAACTTTCAACGTTCCGAAGCAACACATGTTGCAGGCTATCGAACATGGCAGAAACTCGGCAGATATGTAAGAAGAAATGATAAAGGCATAGCCATAATGGCGCCGATTGTCCGGCGTAAGAGGGTGATACAAGTTGACGGCGAGGAAGAAGACGCGCAAGAGAAGGAACCGGAAATGGTTGTAGCTTTCAAGACTGCATATGTCTTCGACGTCAGCCAGACTGACGGCAGGCCGCTACCTGATTTCGCCCGTGTTAATGGCGATCCGGGTATTTACGCAGAAAGATTAAGAGAGTACGTTACCAGCAGGGGTATCAAAGTCGAGTATAGCGAAGCAATAGGTTCTGCTGAGGGTGTTTCTTCTGGCGGCCTCATAAGGCTTAAGAAGGGATTATCTGCTGGAGAGGAACTCTCGGTTTTAGTGCATGAGTTGGCTCACGAGATTATGGATAAGAACAGAAACAATATGCCAAAAGAAAAAACAATTAGAGAGACCGAAGCTGAGGCAGTTGCTTTTGTTGTTTGTCATGGGATAGGTTTGGATGTGAATAGTGCCAGTAGTGATTATATTCAGTTATACAACGGCGACAAAGAGATTCTCATGGAGTCTCAATAGTATTAACATAGTAATTCATAATAAACAAAAGAGACGAAAATGAAAAAAAAGGTAAAAGTATTTTTAATTGCGCTCGCTGCAATAGTATTTGTTGTTGGCGATGTTCAGGCAGCTTCCTGGTATGTTGATAATGCATCGGCGTCTTCGGGGAACGGCCAGTCCTGGGCGACCGCATTCAAGAATTTTTCCAACATCGTATGGTCAAATGTTCATGCAGGCGATGTTATATACATTAGCGGCGGGCCATCCGGAGGGACAAAAACGTATACCGAGTCATGGGCCATTGTCAACGTCAGCGGAACCACGGGCAATCCCATTACTATTACGGTGGATGCCGCTAACGCGAACCATAATGGAACCGTAGTGTTTGATTATGATGCAAAAGGAGACAATGCGACTGCAGACGGTATTTTCTTTGCCAATAACAGCTACATTACTTTGACGGGGAATGTAGATGGACAAAATCACATCGCCTTCAAAAATCTGCGCAATATTATAGATCGCATGGTTTCACATTGCATCGTTGGTTATAATAATACAGGTATTATCTTCGATCATATAGATGTTATCAATTGCAATAACGGCATATCGGTATCTTTTACAGGCACTGGTAATGAAATACGGTTTTCAAACTTTACGCAAATTCGAGGTGATGCGGCGTTGTCGGTGGGAGCAGACGGAACCAGTTGGGATGAAATAGAGATACATGATAATTATATCGAGACGCTGGTCAACCACATCCCGCCCCCGGGCCAAAGCAGATACGGCGGGCCTGACGGCATCCAATGCTACGGTGGGATGTCCGCCTACAGAAATACCTTCAAGGTCAGCAACACGTCGATGTATACCTCGTCGCAGCACCCGGATATGTTTCAACTTCAAGGCAACTACCTCAAGATATATGGCAATGAGTTCATCAACGTGGGGGATTCGCATATCGATTACGACTGCTATAACAACAGCACGCCGCACGACGTGTGGATATACAACAATCTTTTCCGCATCGTGCAGGTAATAGATTCATACCCGGAATATTTCCGGTTATATAATTCCTCCAGCAACGCCCTGGCTTCCATCACCAACTTCAAGATACTCAACAACACCTTTGTGGACAACATCGGTATGGACAATGGAATCCCTACCAGCTTTTTGACGATCCGTTTTAACGGATTCAATAGCAATCCCACCGGTTCGGGCAACGAAATAAAAAACAACATCTTCTACAACTGCGGCAACGGGTCGCAGTATCAGAATATCTATATCGCGGCCAGC
>CAZHBL010000524.1:0-820 GCA_964530105.1 uncultured Pirellulales bacterium
TGGATGTCCCAGTCGGGCATCATCAGCTCGCGAACGAGCTTGAGGCTGTCGTCCAGCTCTTTCTGCGACCAGCCCGGCAGGAAACGATCCAGCCAGCCGACACAGGCCGGGTAGGGGACTATGCTGTACTTGCCCTTGACGCCGTGCTCGCGGCACCACTCGCCGAACTTGCGCACGAATGAATCGGGTATCTCGCGGGGCAGGCTTCGCCAGTCCTGCTTGTAACGGTCCGGCCAAGCCGTGGCAAAGTGCGGGATGCCGAAGTGGGCCATGTTCACAAGGCAGGTCGAGTCGTCGATAATCAGGCTGACCGGCACGCGGTTCTGCGGATTAAGCACGGCCACATCGCTCACCTGACTCGGCCGCAGGCCCTTGGGCTGGGCATTCGAGCGTGTGCTGTTGAGAGCGGATGCCGCGGTCGCTATTGCCGCCGCCTTTAGAAAATTACGCCGATTGATTTGATTTTGCGGATACATATTTTATTCTCCCATTAACCTATATTGGCTATTTATTTTTTATTGCGATACAAATGTCAAGATTGCCCAATTTTACAGGGACGGCTGCAATTTTACAACCATATGCCGCAAGATTTATGCCCTGTTTGCAGAACATTCTGTCAAAATACAACGTATCCGGATTAAACCTTGAACTCTGTGCTGTTTCAGGATAAAAATATGAGTGAGAAAAACGCAGTAACCCAAGCAGCAATAATTACAAAAGAAATTTTAATATTTTACTGAACACGTTTGACATATAGGAATTACTACTATATAGTAGTAACTATGGATATGATTAAAAATAAAATAAGCTCTGCCGAGAT
>CAZHBL010000524.1:830-4175 GCA_964530105.1 uncultured Pirellulales bacterium
AGATGAAAAGATCCACCGGTTCCCGGATTTGTGCAGAAAAGCAGGGTTAAGGATAACTCCGCAGCGCATCGAAATATATAAGCAACTGATTAATACAGAAGAGCATCCTTCTGCTGAGATTGTGTACAAGAAGGTAAGAAAAGCGTTTCCGAGCATATCGTTCGATACCGTGAACAGAACGTTGTTGACTCTTAGCCAGGTAGGTGCAGCTTCTATAGTGGAGGGTTCGGGCGATGTCAGGCGCTTTGATGGAAGTACGGATAAACATCAGCACTTTAAATGTGTCAAGTGCAAAAGAATCGTGGATTTTTACTATAAGCCTTTTGATAACATTAAGTTACCTTCGAAGCTCGCAAGGAAATTCATAATTCTGAAAAAAACCGTTTACCTTGAAGGTATATGCAATTTTTGTCAAGATGCGCAGTTTTGAAAGTTAATTTATAAAGTGTATCAGGCGTAAGGTCAAGAAAGTGAGGTAATTATGGAATTAAAAGGAAGTCAAACTGAAAAAAATTTGTTAGCTGCTTTCGCGGGTGAATCACAGGCAAGGAACAGGTACACGTATTTTGCCAGCCAGGCCAGGAAAGAAGGTTATATTCAGATCTCAGCAATTTTTGAAGAGACGGCCAACCAGGAGAAAGAGCACGCCAAGCGGGAATTCAAATTTCTCAAGGGCGGTGAAGTGGAGATCACGGCTGCGTTTCCCGCCGGCGTCATTGGAAGCACAGTCGAGAATTTGAAGGCAGCGGCCGCCGGCGAACATTACGAAACAACCGAGATGTATCCGGGGTTTGCAGCAGTGGCCGAAGAAGAGGGATTTAATGAAATCGCAAAGGCGTTCAGGAGCATCGCCGTTGCAGAGAAACGCCACGAAGAGCGATACCTTGCGCTGGCAAAGAATATAAACGACGGTGTTGTATTCAAGCGTGAAAAACCAGTGCGCTGGGTATGCAGAAACTGCGGTTACGTCCACGAAGGGCCGGAAGCCCCGAACGCATGTCCGGCATGCGCGCATCCACAGACGTATTTTGAGCTGGAAGCAAAGAATTACTAATTGAAGGAAAGGCAAAAATCATGAAAAACAAAATAAACAAAAAACTGGTAGTCGGCGCCGTCCTGGTCTCGGCGGTGGTCTTCGGCTCACTGGCCTATTCGCACTGTCAAATGCCCTGCGGGATATACGACGACGAGGCCCGCTTCGGTGCGATAGCCGAGAACATCACTACAATTGAAAAAGCCATGAAGGAAATCGAAAGGCTCTCGGCTGAGGCAAAGCCGAACATGAACCAGATCGTCCGCTGGGTAAACACCAAGGATGAGCATGCCAACGAGATCAGCGAAACAGTCACGTACTATTTCATGACCCAGCGGGTGAAGCTGCCGGCCAAAGGAGACGCGAAAGCCTACAACGAATACATCAAGGAACTGACCCTGCTGCATCCCATGCTTGTGTACGCCATGAAGGCCAAGCAGACAACGGACTTGGCTAATGTCGAACAGCTCAGATCTTTGTTGGATGAATTTCACAAAGTGTACACCGGTAAAACCGGTTGAAGATCGGAGGCGCTCAAAGAAACGAGGAACATTATGGCAGAAACGAAAAATACCATCACATTCAAAGGTAATCCGCTCACTCTGGCGGGCAGCCCGCCCAAAGTGGGTGATAACGCACTGGATTTTGAAGTTCTCGGCAACGACCTGTCGCCAGTAAAATTGTCGGCCTTCAAAGGCAAAATACTTGTTATTTGCGCAGTGCCCTCGCTTGACACACCGGTTTGCGATACTGAAGTACGTAAATTCAACGAGCAGGCAACATCCCTGGGCGACGATGTGGTCGTGCTGGTGATAAGCATGGACCTTCCGTTCGCCCAAAAGCGGTGGTGCGGGGCGGCGGGCGTTAAGAATGTCCAGATCCTCTCAGACCACAACAAGGCCCAATTCGGCAACGCGTACGGCGTCCTGATAAAAGAGTTGCGACTTCTGGCCAGGGCTGTATTTGTTGTGGACAAAAAGGGTGTGATTCGTTATATAGAGATCGTTGACGAACTATCACACGAACCTGATTACCAAGCAGCGCTGAAAGCGGCAAAGGAAGCAAGAAAATGAGACAGCTCAAGCCAAATGTTTATGCAGTCGGGGCTATCGACTGGGATGCGAGATTGTTCGACCGGCTGATTCCACTGCCGGACGGTACGAGCTACAACTCGTACCTCGTACGCGGAACTGAAAAGACTGCATTGCTCGACACTGTCGATCCGGCAAAGACAGATCTCCTGCTTGGAAATATTGTTTGTGCCGGTGTAGACAAGCTTGACTACATTGTAGCAAATCACGCGGAGCAGGACCATTCCGGGTCTCTGCCCGATGTCCTGCTGCTGTATCCGAACGCCAAAGTGGTAACGAATCCGAAGTGTAAAGAAATGCTGAAAGGTCTGCTCGGCCTCGAGGATGAAAAATTTATCGCCGTCGAGGACGGGCAGGAACTCTCATTGGGCGACAAAACGCTAAAGTTCGTATATACACCGTGGGTTCATTGGCCGGAGACTATGAGCACGTACGTTCCGGAAGAGAAAATACTTTTCTCCTGTGATTTCTTCGGATCGCATCTTGCTACGAGCAGTTTGTTTGTTGACGATGAGGCCGCTGTATATGAATCGGCCAAGCGGTATTATGCCGAGATTATGATGCCGTTCAGAAGGCAAATCAACGCCAATCTCGCAAAGCTCGACGAACTGGAAATTGAGATAATCGCTCCAAGTCACGGGCCTGTATACGACAGGCCTGAGTTTATAATTGACGCTTACAAAGACTGGGCTTCCGACAATGTTAAGAACGAAGTTGTTGTGGCTTACGTTTCTATGCACGGCAGCACGGGCAAAATGGTTTTGCATTTTGTCGAGGCCCTTATCGAAAGGGGCATTAAGACAAGACAGTTCGAGCTCGCGACGGTCGATATCGGCAAATTGGCGATGGCCCTTGTCGATGCGGCGACTATCGTGATAGGCTCACCGACGGTTCTGGTCGGACCGCATCCATGTGCGGCTTATGCTGCGTTTTTAGCAAACGCCCTTCGGCCAAAGACGAAATTTGCTTCTATCATTGGCTCCTACGGCTGGGGCGGCAAAATGGTCGAGCAGTTGTCAGCGATGATACCGAATATAAAAGCTGAGATTCTTGAGCCCGTGCTGGCGAAAGGCGAGCCGAAGGAAGCTGATTATGCCGCCCTGGACAGACTCGCAGATGATATTTTAACCAAACACAAAGAAAACGGAATCACAAATTAGAATCTTCAAATTATGAAAGGGATTGATTATGGCAGAGAAACTGCAAATCTACAAATGCAAT
>CAZHBL010000525.1:0-4165 GCA_964530105.1 uncultured Pirellulales bacterium
TATATCAGTTGGATGGGATTTTCTCCAATCGCTGGGCCGGTCACGGAATCTGCTATTGCGAGCATTGTATTCGAGATTTTAAGTCGTTTTGCGGGATGGAACTGCCCCGATCGACCGAGCGTAACAATCTGGTTTATCATAAGTACTCGGAGTGGCGAATCGAGCGGCTAAGAGAGTTGTGGTTCTTGTGGGACCGAACGATTCGCGAGGTCAAATCCACCTCACGGTATATTCCCAATGGATTTCCAGATAACGTTGTAACAGGCGCCTTGTCTGATATCTTTTTTACCGATCACCAGGCAAGGAGCGGCGTGATTCCACCCTGGTCGAACGGCAAGCGGGCGAAAGAACTTCGGGCAACAATGGGAATGAAACCTCTCGGCGGCATATTCAGTATTGGATTGGAAGAACGTTACCGGTGGAAAGATTCCGTACAGAGTGAACCTGAAATCCGAATCTGGGTAGCCGAAGGTACAGCCAATAATATGCGTCCATGGTTTGTCAAGTTCTCCGGCACAATCTACGACCGTCGTTGGCTCAAGGTTGTCGAGAAAATCTATCAGTGGCATTATCGCGCCGAGCCTTATTTAAGGAACACTGAGCCGCTTGCACGAGTGGGGATGGTCTATTCGGAGCAGACTGAGCGTAACTATGGAGGCGAGAGATGGCAGCAGCAAAGCAGCGGTCATGAGTTGGGAATGTATCATGCCCTTATCGAAGCTCGCATACCGTTCGAGATGGTGAACGACCGATTGCTCGATGCCGAACATCTCAAAGCCTTCAAGTTACTGATTCTTTCGAATATCGCCGCTCTTTCGGAGGCGCAGTGCGAACAGCTCAGACAATACGTGAAGAGTGGAGGAAGTATAGTTGCCACCTTTGAAACGTCGCTCTACGACCAGGAGGGGAAAAGAAGGCAGGACTTCGGCCTTACGGATCTGTTCGGTGTGTCATATAACGATCGTGTCGAAGGCCCGATGAATAACTCGTATCTGAGGCTGAAGAGTGACTCGAAAACAGGACGGTTTCATCCTGTATTAAATGAGTTGGAAGAAGCATATCGTATCATCAACGGGATTTGGCGCCTGGATGTAAAACCTAACTTAAGCTTCCCCTCTCCTGTGACACTGATCCCCACCTATCCCGACCTGCCGATGGAACATGTCTATCCCAGGGAGCCGGATACTGATATCCGGGAAGTGTATTTGCGAGAGCTGGGGCAGAGCCGGATTGTCTACATTCCATGGGATATAGACCGGACGTTTTGGGAAATCATGAATGTAGATCATGGCAAACTTCTGCGAAATATAATCAATTGGGCGACAAATGAAGAGCCGCCCGTTCAGGTGGCTGGTCCTGGAATCCTTGATGTGACCGTATGGCGGCAGAAACGATCGATGACTGTTCATCTTGTGAATCTTACCAATCCGATGATGATGAAAGGACCGTTCCGAGAATTTATTCGCATTGGCGAGCAAAAACTTCAGGTAAAAATTCCCCCAAATACAAAAGTAAATAAAATCCACCTGCTCGTCAGTGATAGAAGCCTAAATTATGAAACCAGGGGTGATATTGTATCGCTTACCGTGCCGTCGATCCTGGATCACGAAGTTGTGGCGTTGGATATTATCACATAATTGCCCTGGGATTGGGCGGATTTGAACAAATAGTAAAGTGGCTCTCGAATTACAAAAAGTTGCTTTTCTTACTTACGGTCTGCTTTGGTATAAGAGAGACGGCTGATCTCAATCAGATTCCTTTACCGGTAATGTTCATTTATGAAGAATTCAAAGTCAAATACTAAAATCCCAGTTGCCGCAAAAATTTTCTTTGAGGCATCTACGTTACGACGTATCAGTCACGCTTCATAGTTTATCTGAACGGCCCTTCGACTCCACGATGCGTTATAATGGACATTGTGAATCTACTTATGTAACCACCCAGGAAAAAACACCGGAGTGGATGTGGCACGAGGTGGTAGGCGCTCCGATATCAAAAGCATTTATGTGACATGCCGTTTCTGCAACAGGCACCTCCAGGCTCTGGGTGGATTTGGACGGTTAGATCCGAAATGGCAAGATGTAAGTGAAAGAACCTCAAAATAAGGCTCCACTGCCGAGACTATGTCTCCGGCAGTCCGTTGAGGTGGACCAGAACCTTGGCGATGCTCATCAGCGTTGCCAACGATTGTTAGCCACAAACCAGCTTCTTCCAAATGATTAGCAACACTTTCTGCAAATATTTTTCGATCATTTTCAGAACTGAATGAGTGAAAACAGCCTCTGTCAAATACAAAACCAAAAGGAGCACCTTCAATTTTGTTCTTAAGAAAATCAACAAGCACGAAATCGCATTCAACGTCGGCTTTAGAAGCTTTTTCTTTAGCCTTCTCTATAGCAATGTCGGAAGTATCAGTACCTATAACCTGAAACCGGTTTTGGGCAAGCCATATGGAATTGTCTCCTGTTCCACAGCCAATATCTAAGACCTTACAGCTCAGAATAGGTTTTTTGGTCACAACTTCGATAAGATTGAAATCCGGCTGGCCGACATCCCAAGGAATGTCCCCTGATTTGTATCTTTCTCTGTACCGCCCTTCGACTGTCATCTGATTACCGTTCTAATCGACTGCACGATAGTTTCCACGTTTGATCAAAGCCTTATGAGAAACATCGTCTTCCAACTCCGCCACTTTGCCTACCCCGCTCAGATCATTGCCGCTGAGTAATACTCTATCAGTCTTATCGCCCTGTAGCCGTAGCAGCAATCCACCTTGAGGTCTGCTGCCGCTAATCAGAGCATCGCGAATATCTACAAACCATAGCAACGGTCCCCCGTCAAACTGTGCATCAAGTTTGTCGATGTGCAAACCCGCCACATCCTCACACACAATAGCAGGGCGTCGATCCGCCTCGTTCGTCCATAGCCGAACATTATCGAATTTCAGCCCTTCCACATGCCGACAATAGAGATTCATGAATACTCCTTTCCGTAGAAAACCACCAGCTTGAGCATATTCTACTACTACAAAGCAGTAACGGCAACTCCACAGATTTTGTCTGGCAATAGCCTATAGACACTCTACGGTTTGATCCACCCATTCTTTGGCGGCCAACGCCTGAATGGCATCCAGGTGGATAAAAGTCCTTAGTTTGAGTGTTTTCCCCTTGATCTGTTTTGTTTCGGGAGTATAATCATTACAAATGGTTGTAAGATTAAAATTCCTATCAGTATCAGTAGAAGCCTCGCGACGGTCGCGGGGAGAGAGGCTATCCAGGAAATGTCCACTCTAACGCATGCGATATTGATTAAGCAAGTGAGATTCAGAATCGACATGGCTCAAAGCAATTACGCACACTGACTCCAGGAAAGGATAAACACGTGGCAAACCAGAAGAGCAAACCAACGAAGGACCCGGGCAAGTCTCTGGGTCGAAGAACATTTCTGAAAGCAGCGGCAGGCGTGGTGGGGCTACCGTACTTCATTCCGGCGTCCGCGATGGGGCAAGACGGTAACACCGCGCCAAGTGACCGTATCGTCATGGCCGGCGTAGGCATCGGCAACATGGGCAGCGGCGACTTGGGTGCATACCTGGGTCGGAGCGATGTCCAGTACGTGGCCGTGTCCGACGTAAAAAAGGGTGTTCGCGAGAGCTCAATAAACCGCGTGAACGAGAAGTACGGCAACAAGGACTGCAAAGCTTACAACGACTTCCGCGAAATTATGGTCCGCGATGACATCGATGCTGTGCATTGTGCCACACCGGATCACTGGCATGCGCTCGTCGTGATAGAGGCCTGCCGTAACGGCAAGGATATCTTCTGCCAGAAGCCCGAGACCAGGACGCTCCGCGAAGGCAGGCTGATGATCAATGCAGCCCGGCGTTATGGTCGGGTGGTATCCGGCGGCAGCCAGCGTGTGCTTGAGGATTACAGGGGCACGGTCAATCCCTGCTGGAATGGAGACAAAGGCATCATCAAGTCGATCAATGTGAACGTGGGGCCGTTTCCCACGGACTGCAACTTGAAGGGCGAGCCGATCCCTACCGGGTTCGACTGGGATAGGTGGCTTGGACCGGCCCCCTGGGCACCATACCATCCATACCGGTGCAGCGGCAGTTACAACATCAATGGCACCAGTTGGCGGTCGTTCAAGGATTACTCCG
>CAZHBL010000526.1:0-4159 GCA_964530105.1 uncultured Pirellulales bacterium
CCGCCGATATCGGCTGGGTCACGGGACACAGCTATATTGTCTATGGCCCGCTGGCGAACGGCAGCACATCGCTGATGTTCGAGGGCGTTCCCACCTACCCGGATGCCGGTCGCTTCTGGCAGATTTGCGACAAATTCGGCGTTACAGTTTTCTATACTGCACCGACAGCCATCCGAGCACTGATGCGTCTCGGCGATGAATGGCCCGCGAAATACAAACTGGACACGATGAGAATTCTCGGCACGGTAGGCGAGCCCATCAATCCGGAAGCCTGGATGTGGTATTACGAAAAAATCGGCCGAAATAAATGCCCCATCGTCGATACCTGGTGGCAGACGGAGACCGGTGGATTTATGATTACACCAATGCCGGGCGCCCATACCCTGAAACCGGGCAGCGCCAGCCAACCTTTCTTCGGCGTCGATGCTGTCGTTTTGCGCGACGATGGAAGCCAATGCGATACAAACGAAGGCGGCAAGCTTTGTATCCGTAAACCCTGGCCCGGAATGATGAGAACAATGTGGGGCGACCATGACAGGTTTGTGGATACGTACTTCACTATGTACGACGACATCTACTTCGCCGGCGACGGCTGCCGAGTTGACCCGGACGGTGATTACTGGCTCATGGGCAGAATCGACGACGTCGTTAACGTGTCCGGCCACCGTATCGGCACCGCCGAAGTGGAAAGCGCCCTGGTCAGCCACGATAAAGTTGCCGAAGCGGCGGTTACGCCCGTCCCCCACGAAATCAAGGGGCAAGGCCTGTACGCATTCGTAACACTTGTCCAGGGCGTCGAGGAAAGTGATGCGCTGAAGAAGGAGCTTATCATGCACGTGCGAAAGGAGATTGGCCCGATCGCAGCACCTGAAGCGATTCAGTTCGCACCGGCACTTCCGAAGACCCGCTCCGGCAAAATCATGCGGCGTATCCTGCGTAAAATCGCAGAGAAAGACACGGGCAACCTCGGCGATATTACTACGCTTGCCGACCCGCACGTTGTCGAGGCCCTGATTAAAGGCCGGGGATAAATCAGTAACCGGATAGTTAAAGAACCAAACTGATTAAATATATGGTTGGGCCGAATGCGCATAACCATGTGCATTCGGCCCGTTTTCAAATGAAAGGTTTGAAATTATGGCTGAGGAATCTACAACGCCGCCGTCAGAAATTAAAAATCATGGCTGGCGAGTCGTTTTTTCAGGGATGGGTATTAACCTGGCGCTCGGTATTCTATATACTTGGAGTGTTATCAGCAAAGGTATCCCGGAAGAATGGGGCTGGACACAATCAGACAAATCCATGCCGTACGCTATTGCCTGCCTGATTTTCTCATTAGTGATGGTCCCGGCGGGAAGAATGCAGGACAAGCTTAGCCCGCGTCTGGTTGCAACAATAGGCGGGATTCTGGTCGGTGCCGGAATGGTCATCGCGAGCTTCACAACTTCGCCGATCGGCTATATACTTGGTTTCGGTGTTCTTGCAGGGGCAGGACTTGGTTTTGGCTATGCTTCAGCCACACCTCCGGCAGTAAAATGGTTCGCCGCGGCAAAAACAGGCATGATCGCGGGGATAGTAGTCTCAGGTTTCGGATTGGCCTCGGTATACACAGCACCGCTTACAACATGGCTGATAGCCGCTTTTGGCTTTAAGACGGCGATACTGCTTTTGGGCATCTTATTTTTGGCCGTTGTAGTGACTCTCGCGCAGATATTAAAACCCCCGCCCAAAGGCTACATTCCTCCTGGATCCGAACCGGCGAAAAAGCTGGGTATCGGCGACAAGAAAGAGGATTTCCTCCCAAGAGAAATGCTTAAGACTGTGCAGTTTTACATACTCTGGTTCATGTATGCATGTGGCGCCGGCGCGGGTCTGATGATTATTTCCAAACTTGCCGCAATAGCCAAGCTGCAGGTGAATATCGAGTTGGGCTTTGTGCTCGTGGCGGTCCTCGCTGTCGGCAACGGAGGCGGGCGGATAATTGCCGGAATGCTCAGCGACAAAATCGGCCGAAAGGCAACGATGTTTCTGTGCTTTGTGTCCCAGGCCGTTTTGATAATCCTGATTTCAAGAGCAACGGGCGACAATGCCCTGGGAAAGATTCCAGCAATGGTGATAATTTCCATGTTCATCGGCGCGAACTACGGAGCAAACCTGTCGCTTTTCCCATCCATTACGAAAGACTTTTACGGCCTGAAAAATTTCGGCATGAATTACGGCCTGGTATTTACAGCATGGGGAGCCGGCGGTTTCGTGCTGGCATTCTTGGCGGGCAAAATGTACGACATACACAAAACGTTTGCCATCGCCTACTACGGAGCTTCGATATTGCTGGTCCTTGCGGCGATAACAGTATTTTTCCTAAAGCCGCCGCACCACACTATCGAACATGCACACGAACATGAATAAATAAGTAACGAGCACGATTATGCAAATGGCCCGAGCACTTAATGTCTCGGGCCTTTCTTTTTGACCTTACCACCTGCCAAATCCAGAAAAGAATGGGCAGCATAAGGATGATTATACCCATCCTGCCGATTCTTTGGCCAATACGCTTCAGATGTTGTTTCAGTGTTTTCATATGATTCCATAACGCGATGAATCAGGAGCCTAAGGGGGCATCGCCCCCGGAAGTTCTGCTGGATTCATTCATTCGTCGTTTCATCTTGCGTTCTCGATTCTTGCTCGGAATTTTCCTTATTGCTGGACTTCCACACCAATCGGGCGAGATTGATTCCTCGTTGCGGGTAGTCGGCGCTGGAGATGAAGTAGTCTCCCTTCTCATCCTGGACAATCTCCGGGGCATGTGCTTTGAGTTCGGTCACCGGAGACCTGTTATGGAAATTCGTCGGCGTGTCCGAGGCATATACATACGTGCGATAGTCGTATGTTGATGGATCATGACCATCGTATAACGCCGGAAGCTCTGCCCCGGACCCTGCGCTGTCCCACAGGCACCAGAATAGATAGAAGGTGTCGTTGTGCCGCATTAGTGTAGGTGATTCGCAGTTCCAACTTGCCTCAGGCGCGGTGAATATGTCCACCGGCTCCGACCAATTGACAAAATCTCTTGAGGTGACCAGGGTGACCGACCTGTTATTGCACCGGACGAGATAATATGTGCCATTCCAATACATAATATCTGGATCGCGGTCGCCACCCTTGATCGAGAGCTTGCCTTTGTCTTTCCATGTGTACAAATCCGTGGATTCGGCGTGGCCCTTGTTCGAGCTAATGACCGAATATGCGCTGCCGATCTTTATCGCGTAAGGGGCCCAACCGCAGCCGCTGATACTGAGCTTCGGCCAGTCCATCCAGGATTTTGGACGCAAAGCCTGCTGCAATTCTCCGAGCGGTGCTACCGCATGAAAGCAGAGACCTTCGCCCTCGTGAATCCCGTCGTCCTTGACATCATTCGGTCGGGTGATACCAAAGCAATGCCAACGATTGTCCGGTCCTTTAATGAATGTGTGATCGTTGGGCTGCCAGTTGGTATAGGTCTCCCCTGCCTTATAATGTTTCGTGTCTTTTCCAGTATATATGTCAGGTTGCGGTTTGTAGATGAGTACATAGTCGCCGACGATCTCTGATATTTCTGGCATGATGACGCTGCTGATTTTCGTTTTACGGCCTTCTTGTGGCTGGAGTCCGGCTTCGGTTGTGTCGCTGAGTCCGGTAGTCCAGACGATCCCGACACACAAAACAGTCGTCACGCTTCTATTCATAACACGTGTCCTTTCGGCGAACAAGTTATTATATGGTTTTCTCGATAACACTCCAAAGTTGATGTTAACAGGAAAACTCGCAAACAACTTCTCGACGTCAAACTTTTCCGCAAACAAATGCTAAGGATGAATTTAAGCTAATCTGTCAGGAAAAGCAAGAAAAAAGCAGCATTTTTTCGTTCTGAGATCTGCGTTCTCCTATGGAGTCCTTACGGACAGCGTGCTACGTGAAAAAAAACGTAGTCCCTGGGACTCCGCCGTAAGGCATCCCGTGGATTTACGCAGAACTCAGTACGCAGTACGAAGAACGAATCGAATTTATGCAATTTCAATAGATTTGCTGATGATCTCAGACAGGATGCTTGCTTTTTCGTGATTTACATATTCGTCCCAGAAGATGCACTTCGGCTCGATGGCGGCGTCAATATCAAAAG
>CAZHBL010000527.1:0-4149 GCA_964530105.1 uncultured Pirellulales bacterium
CAAATGATAATGTCTTTGGGAACCATATCCACCGCCGGGGCAGTCCCGTTCATGGAAGCCTCCCATTTGCCATATTTATAAATCTCGCCGTCGATGAACCGGTCCCCCCACATCAGCATTTCCACGCCGCGATGCTTGACTAAGTGCTCGTGCAAATCGTTCACTGCTTTGGCAAAAACCTTCGCGGGATCTTTGCCTTTGGTGGACGGCGAGTGTTCCGAACCGATCAGAAAGACCTCGTCCATACCCACGTGCATCGCATCGGCGTCAAACGCATCGAGCAGCTCATCGAGCATGGGAAATACGATTTCACAGACCTTCGGATTGAGCGGGTCCCATTCACGGCAGTAAAGCCCCTCATTCCCGGGGAATGCGCCCGGCGTCAAATCCAGTTCCGGATATTTTACGAGCAGCGGAAAAGTCCGTTTAGCCCAGGATTGATGTCCCAGGCAGTTGAACTGGGGAATAAGCCGGATGCCGTACTTGCGGCAGGTCTCGAGAAGCCCTCGTGCTCCGCCGCGGGTAATCTGTTCTCGGCCCATACGCAGCTCGGGATGCGATTTATACTCGAATCCGTAATTGACTTCGAGTATCAATACATTGATTCCCATCTCGGCAAGTTTGGGAATTTCTTTTTCAAGACTGTCGAGGTCTCTATCTGATTGATAGCTGGTCAGATGCAGCCCGCGCCACTGCCCCGGTGCGGGTTTCATAGGGGACTTAGCAGGAGCGGCACAATATGCTGTGCAACTCGCAATAAATCCACATAGCACTGCAATAAAAAGGGATTTCAATAATTGCATTTCAATTCTCCTTGTCAAATTTGTTTCCGTAGGGAGCAACCCTGTGTGGTATGCCCTGGACAGGCATACGGGCCTGCCCCTACAACGACCGAACGTCGTTAAGAATAAGAAGATTGTATCACAAAGTCTTGATATTTCAAGAATAATTGATATGTTGGTATAAATTCAAGCTGCGGCTGTGCAGATTCCGGACGGTACGGTAATGAATAAAAGCAATAGTGTGAATTTTTTATATTTTTAGGAGCAATTATCATGGCAAATCAATTTACTCGCAGAGATTTCCTAAGAACAAGCACCTTGGCCGGCCTGGGTATGGCAGTGGGTAGTGTAGTACTTTCCAGTTGTAAAAGTACCCAGTCTCGATCCGATGCCGCAAGTATGATCGGATATAATCCCGGCGCAAAGGACCTTATAAAAGTCGGTTTTGCCGGTATCGGCAATCAAGGTTCGGGGCACGTCAACAATCTACTAAAAATTGAGGGCTGTCAAATCACAGCAGTCTGCGATATTCGTCCCGAAAGAGTAAAATGGGCACAAAGGCAGGTTGTCAAGGCTGGTTTTCCCGAGCCGAAGGGGTACACGAAAGGTGATCTGGATTTCGAGCGAATGTGTGCAGAAGAAGACCTGGACCTGGTTTACAATGCCGCCCCCTGGCGATGGCACGCGCCGATTTGCCTAAGTGCGATGAAAAACGGAAAACACGCCGCCTCCGAAGTCAATATCGCTCTTTCCGTGGAAGACTGCTGGAAACTGGTTGAAACTTCAGAAAAGACCCGCAAGCACTGTGTAATGCAGGAGAATTGCTGCTACGATTTTACCGAGATGGTTGTTCTGAATATGATAAAGCAGGGCCTGTTCGGCGAGATAATGTACGGCGAATGTGGCTATCTGCATGATTTGCGAGCACTGAAAATTAGCCCGACGTATTACCAGGGCATGTGGCGGGCGTATCAGTCGCTCAAACGCAATGGCAACCTCTATCCGACCCACGGAATTGGGCCGATGGCCTGGTGCATGGATATCAACCGCGGCGACGCGTTCGATACACTCGTTTCCATGAGCACCAAATCGATCGGCCTTAATGAGTTCGCCGAGAAGAAATATGCCGAGGCCAAAACGGAAGAAGACAAGAAATTCTACAACGAATGGCGGAACCGCAAATACGCTCTCGGCGACGTCAACACCACGCTGATAAAAACAAAGCTGGGCAAGACTATCATTTGCAAACACAACACGAACCTGCCGCGGCCTTACAGCCGGGACTTTCTCGTGCAGGGCTCGAAAGGGCTTGTCCGAAAATATCCGATGGAGAAGATTTATATTGAGGGCCTCAGCCGCCGGGGCGACACATGGGAAGATTTGAAGCCCTACAGCGAAAAGTACGAACATCCGGTCTGGAAGGCAATCAGGGAAAAGGCCGAAGGCGCCGGCCACGGCGGAATGGACTTTATCGAAGATTATCGCCTGGTTACAGCCCTGCGAAAAGGGATATCACCAGACATCGACGTTTATGATTCGGTGGCCTGGAGCGCTATCATCCCGCTTAGTGAGCAGTCCATCGCAGAGGGGAACATGCCCGTTAAATTCCCCGACTTTACTCGAGATATGTGGAAACAGCCGCGGCAGTTGGGCGTATCGAAATGGTTCGTATAAAAACATACCATAGAATTAAAGGAAGTGAATGAAACCGACACTATTGATTCTAGCCGCAGGTATGGGAAACCGCTACGGCGGGCTTAAACAGATCGACCCGATCGGGCCGAACGGCGAGATTATCATCGACTATTCAATCCATGACGCGATTCGCGCCGGATTCGGCAAGCTGGTCTTCATCATCCGGCATTACTTCGAAGACGCTTTCAAGCAGAAAATCGGCAACAATTTTGACGGCATTGTCGAAACCGCTTACGCCTACCAGGAACTGGACGCCGCCCTTGGAGGATTTATCCTGCCGTCCAACCGCGAAAAACCCTGGGGCACGGGCCATGCGACCCTGTTAGGCAGAGATTTCATTGACGAACCTTTCGCCGTAATTAACGCCGATGATTATTACGGCATCAATTCGTTTAAGATGATGGCTGATTTTCTTTGCGGCCCCGAGGTTTCGCCAACCGTTTACGCTATGGTTGGTTTTCGGCTTCGCAATACGTTAAGCGAATACGGGTCCGTTGCCCGCGGCGTATGTCGTTGTGATGACAAGCAGTGTTTAAGTGATATCTTTGAACGGACAGGCGTGGAAAAACACGGAAACGGCGCCCGCTACTTCGATAAAGACGGCACAGAGCACCTGCTGACCGGCGATGAAGTCGTATCCATGAACCTTTGGGGGTTTCATCAGTCGGTTTTCGGGCACATCTCGGCGATGTTTAAGGATTTTCTGAGAGAACACGGAAACGACCCTAAAGCCGAGTTGTATATTCCTACCGTTATCGACGAACTTGTCAAAAGCGGCAAGGTCAAAGTCAAAGTTCTTTCCACACACAACACGTGGTTCGGCGTGACGTACAGGCAGGACAGGGAAATAGCCGAGCGATGTATCCGAAAGCTAATTGATGAGGGGTTGTATCCGGAAAAGCTCTGGGAAACGTGATGGAGCACGATATAAAACACATAGCGGAAAATTTCAATCTTGATGGAAAATTGACCCGGAGCGAATCCTTCGGGAGCGGGCATATCAACGACACCTACTGTTTGACCTGTGAGAAGGATGGCGGCCAAATTCACTACATCCTGCAGCGGATTAATCATCATGTATTCAAAAATCCGCCGGCCATGATGGAAAACATCCGGCGGGTAACGAGCCATATCCACCGAAAATTACAAGAGCATCAGAACAAACTTGCCTCGCGCCAGCTCGTCGTCATCGAGACGAAAGACGGCTCCGATTTCTTCCTGGACGACCGGGGCAATTACTGGCGTATCTATAACCGGATCGAAAATGCGTTTACATACGATACAATCGAATCGCCCGAAATGGCATACGAGGCCGCCCGTATGTTCGGCCGGTTCGCAGCGTTCCTAACGGATTTGCCCGGCCCGCTGTTACATGAAACAATTCCAGATTTTCATGCTACTCCTATGCGTTTCAAAACCTTCATAGAAGTTTTACGGCAGGACCCATGCAATCGGGCAAAAGATGTAGGGGCCGAGATCGATTTCGTACTTGGGAATGCCGGTATCTGCGACGTATTGTTAAATCACGCCGGCAAGGGTGAAATTCCAATTCGCATAACGCACAACGACACAAAAATCAACAATGTGCTGCTTGATGCAAAGACGCACGAAGGCGTATGTGTAATCGACCTGGATACGGTCATGCCGGGGCTTTCGTTGTATGATTTCGGCG
>CAZHBL010000528.1:0-1349 GCA_964530105.1 uncultured Pirellulales bacterium
ACCACCATGCCGTCCTGTGGAGCATATATCGTCGTTTTCGAAAGTTGATCCTCGTACTTCTTCATTTTATCTTTCTGACGATTATCCTCAAGCTCCTTGGCCTGAAGATCGGCCTTAGCCTGGATCACATCGGCTGAGGCCTTGCGCTCGATGCGCTCCAGAGCCATCTCGGCCTGATTAACGTCACTGGTTAATTGCTCGATCTGACGTTGGTACGTAAAGTTTTGTAGCAAATCGAGGTCGCTTTTTGCAACATCCCGATCGAGCTTTCTCCGCTGAACAGATAGTCTGTCCGCAAGGTACTCGGTCTCTGAGAGGTATTTCTCCTCATAGAGCCTCTTTGACCAGTCATTCACATCTTCAGCGCGCTTTAAGTCCTCTTCGGACAAACGGATTTTAGCCGTCTGCTCATTGACGTCTTTTGGATAAAGTCCATCCACATACTGCTCTAAATCCTGCCGGGCAAATTTTAGATTGAGTTTGGCGACGTCTATGTCGCTCTTGGCCTGGTTCTCAGTAACGGCAAGACTTTCCTGTGCCCCAATGTAAGCGGCCTCGGCCCGTTGAACCGCAATATCCTGGTCGATTATGCGGTCTTTAAGGGTACTGGCGTCCAGCTCAACCAGCAGATCTCCCTTCTTGACTATGCTGCCGTCGGGAACAAGTCTGACAATAGACGTTCTTCCCTCAACTTCGTTCCGCAGGGTGATCTGCTCCTGGGGGCTGATGGTGCCGGACTCCAATACGCTGATTGTCAGTGGACCTCGTTTGGCAACGAAGGTGGGAAAACTGCTCAACGGGTCTTCTCCTCCTCGAACTACTTTGAGCCAAATGAAAATAACGACAATGGCAGCCACCGCCACAATGGCGCCAACCGTCCAAAAAGATTTGAGTCCACTACGATCACTTGTTGTACTATTATTTGACATTATTGATAGCCTCCGGGGAAAATTCCTGCCATAAACCCTTTTCGTTCACTTTGAGCAAGCCCAGGTCTCGCTGCAGTTGCAATTCCGCAATACGATAATCTACGACGGCTCGTGTTAAGGAGTTCTGAGCCGCAAGAAGTGAATCCTGAGACTCAAGCAAATTACGTATCTCTGTTCTGCCCGCTTCGAGAAATATTGTGTTGCTTCGTACTCGCTTTTCCGCAACCACGACAGACTGAGCCTGAATCTTAAGACTTTCCCGAGACTCAAGAAGAGTGCGTAATTCACTGCGAATGGACAATTTGATTTGATCTTCAAGCGATTGCACACTTCTTGTAGCCTGCTCCAGACTAATCAGGCTGTTGCGGTAATCATTCCGTTCCCTTGTTCTTTCAACCGGCAAATCAAGCGAAAGCAGGG
>CAZHBL010000528.1:1449-4148 GCA_964530105.1 uncultured Pirellulales bacterium
TTCAAGAATCGATGAGGCTCGGCCCCGCAACTGTACCAGGTCGTTCGGATCAAGCTCGATTCGAGCGTCAGTCGGAAGGCCGATAGTATTTTTAAACGAATCGAGAATACTCTTGAACTGTTCTTGGGCGGAAATCCAGCTATTACGAGCCCCTAATTCACGCTGGGTCGCCTGGTCTACTTCGATCTCAGGGATTCGACCGGCGTCGGCTCGCCTGCGCGACCAGCGGGACGAAGCAACTGCACTGCGGTAATTATCTTCTGCATTGGTCACCTGATCCATCTGACGTAACACGTTGAAATAATCCCGAGCAGTATTAACGGCGAAAGTACGTTTGTAACGCTCGAAATTCCAGAGTTCATATATTACATCTCGCTCGGCCTGAGTCAGTGGTTCGGTTGCAATATACTCGCCGGAACCCCTCATCAATGGAATGGAAACCGAAGCATCGCCACTCAGCCCCATGGACGATGCGCCGCCCTGCGTCAAAAGATTCATCAGATTGACCGCCATCGAAGTACTTATGTCGATTCCGTTCTTCAGAGTACGACTCACCCCCCCTGCCGCGCTGCTATCCAAATTGGTAGCCGTGGTATCCGTGCTGAGTTGGCTGTCCGCACTGGCATTGAATATATTTTCGAAGTTGTGACGTGTCAAATCGAGGGCCAATGCCGTTCGAAAGACATTTTCTTTACGAGACTGATATTCCAGGCTATTGCGGGCACCCACCTGGAGTGCCTGTATCAGCGACAATTTGACCGGCTTGTTGGGCTCGATAGGCAAGTCTTCCGAACTTCCGGATGATTTGGCCTGCATATACTCCGGATCAGGCCAGTGTTTTACAGGTTTGAGCTTATCCGTACCGAGCGAAGCCTCGGATGAAACAGCTAAATTCTGCTGCTCCAGAAGACGACGGCGAAGAATATCGCTGGGCCTCTCAATGCTGAATGGCTCGGTTTCGCCAAGTGCCTCTTTTTGCTTAGCTGTGATAATCTCAGCAGCAACTTTATCAGCCTCACTGCGATGCTCAACCGGGGATCGACATCCCAAAGGAATAAGGGTCAACGAAACTAACAGCAACTTTATTAAATAAAACTTACCATGGCATGTTCTTAGCCCGTCTGAGTTCTTTCTAACTTCTTGCCACATAAGCACCTCTATATTAATCAGTGTCCTATACGCTTTGAGGAACACCTGATCCTGCCGTACAGTTGTTATTGCCTAAATTCAGGCCTATAATATTGAAATTCCCGAGATAAAAACTGCCAGCAATCCATTTATCTCAGGAATATGCTGCCTAATATTTACGCAGAAATTCACTTATAACAATGCTTAAGACGGGCTTTATTCGGATTTTATTGCAAAAAAAGGATTTTATTTACAGGTAAATTCAATATGTACAATAACATTGTTTTTTGACGCTGCGTTTGTTAGAGTCAATCGCTCAAATGGGTACTGTGTTCGATAGTTTCAGACCATGCTTCGAATTTTCTGACGCTCTGAAGCCATCTGGTTTGAGGATGATGGGTCTTTAACCTTTTCAGTGAGGGGCTTATGAGTAAAAAACTGGTATTAATAACGGTTTTCGGCTTGTTTTTAGCGGTTCCAACCCGGAGCTCGGATTGGCCCCAATGGCGAGGTCCAGGCCGGGACGGCATCTGGCCTGAAAAGAATATTGTCCGGAAATTCGATACTCCACACCTTAATATCCGTTGGCGCGCCAAAATTGCCAACGGTTACAGCGGACCAACCGTCGCTGGCGGCCGGGTGTACGTAACCGACCGCGTAACAATCCCGACTCAGACCGAGCGTGTTCACTGCTTCGATGCCATGACAGGCACCAAAATCTGGTCTTACGAGTATGAATGTAAATACGAACAAATCGAGCACCGGAATGGCCCCCGCACTTCGGTTACTATCGACGAGAACCGCGCTTTTTCACTCGGCACGATGGGGCATTTCTATTGCTTCGACGCCGTGACGGGAGACATCCTCTGGAGCAAAGATCTCGACGCCGAGTACACTATCAGAATGCCCACGTGGGGGATTGCATCTTGCCCCATAGTCGAAAATAATCTGGTCATAGCACACATCGGCGGCAAAGATAACGCCAGCATCGTCGCCTTCGACAAAGCCACCGGAAAGGAACAATGGCGGGCCCTGAACGACCCAGTTTCATACTCGGCGTCAATCGTCATCGACCAGGCGGGCAAACGCGTGCTTGTCTGCTGGACCGCCGAGCGGCTCGTCGGCCTGGCCCCCGGAACCGGAGAACTCTACTGGCAGCATGAATTTACGCCGGGCCGCATCAGCCAGAACATCGCCAGCCCTGTCTTCAGTAACAACTATCTTTTCGTCAGCAGTTTCTTTGACGGCTCACTCCTGCTGAAACTGAATCCCGACAAGCTCGCCATCGAAAAAGTCTGGCAGCGCAAGGGCCCCAGCGAAAGAAATACGGACAGCCTGCATTGCTGCATATCCACTCCCATACTTGAGGGCGATTACATTTACGGCATAGACAGCTACGGCGAACTTCGCTGCCTTGACCTGCATACCGGCGACCGCATCTGGGAAAGCCTCGAAGTCGTCCCCAAAGAACGCTGGGCCAACGTCCACATGGTACGGCAGGAAGACAAGGTCTGGATGTTCAACGAGCGAGGCGAACTAATCATCAGCAAATTATCGCCCCGCGGTTATCA
>CAZHBL010000529.1:0-4148 GCA_964530105.1 uncultured Pirellulales bacterium
CGGCATAATCATCCAGGACTTTTGCTGAGATAATCGGCTTATTAAGATTGACTGTAAGTGTCTGTGACATTTTGCTATCGCCCCGTCACCCTGAGTTTACCTTTCTCATTAGCCTCTCGGAGCGGCCTGACGACTTCTTCTCTCGCATCAAAAACCTCTTTTTCCAGCGGCTCCTGCATCAATGAGATTTCTTCATCAAGCATCGAAACGGCCCGATCGGATATATTTGAGCGTATCTTTTGAACTATATCTTCATCCGCCCTATATAGCGACAAAGCTAACGTACCCGCGTTTACACTTCGCAGCGCTTCCTGCAAAGACCTGTCTGCTACCGACGTTATATCTTCCCAAGTTATCATCAAACGTTTTACCATAGCGGCCGTTTCTTCGTCATTTTTGCCGATCTCATCAAGCATTGGATCACGCATATCTTTTTCCAGACCGCTGAGCACTAGAGCCAGTTTTCGTAAAGTCTGCTCCGGTCTCTCCACAAGGATTTCTCCCTTAAAACTCTTCAGCCGCTTGGTAATTGTAGATGCCATTCGCTGTCTCACTCCACTGCCCATCAGTTCCGGATTTGTCATCTTACACACAGCCTTAAGACGAGCTTCTTCGTTCAAGAGTGACAGGACTTCCTGGCTTTTCTTCGGAGGCAGTTCCGACAATATCACAGCAATCGCTTGTGGGTGTTCACCCTCCAGCGCTAGAACCAATTCATCTGTGTTTGCCTGACGAATATCCAAAAAAATATCCTTTTGCTCTGTAGCTTTTTTTATCTGAGATTGAATTTGCTCGGCCTTCTCTTTATCAAGAACGCTTACAAGCATTTCGTTGAGAAAAGCCTTTACACTAAATTTCTGATTTTGTTCCTGGTTAAGTGAGTTATAGAACTCACGGACAATCTTAGCTTGTTCCTTATCATCCCGCCCCTCCGATGCATCGATTCGCGCAAGCTCTATGGCAATTTCCTGAATCTCATCGACATCAAGTCCCTTGAGAAGCTCAACAGCAGTTAAAGTATCCAGACTCATCAGTAACATTGCAGCCTTTTGTTTACCAGACAATGCCATATACGCAGTCCCTCTTGCTAAACTTTCCGTTCTAATGTCTTTCCAACGATTTCTACCACAAGCCCGTATATTTCCTCTCTATGCTCGGAAATATCAGCCGTTACTTCACCGGACATCACATCCGTCTTCCATGAATGTAAGCCCGCTTTTCTCATTCATTTCGCGCATAATCCGAACAATTTGCGCACGCGCGCCTTCGATATCTTTTTTCCCAGGAGCCGGAATCAGTGACGCTTGTTCATCCATCGCGGCAACAGCCTGATCAGAAAGAATAGACCTTATCTTTTCGGCAATTTCCCTATCAGCATCGTGTAACGCTAACGCCAGTTGATTTGCATCAACACATCCCAAAGCCTCTTGTAGTGACTTGTCCGTCACTTGAGGTATGTCCGCCCATATTACCATTAATTCGGCAACCATTTCGCCGGCCCGGCTGTCTTTGTCGCGTATTGCACTGAGCAGGCCATCCCGAATCTCTTTACCGAGATCTCGCACAATTAAAGCCACTTTCCTCAAAGACTGTTCGGACCAGGACGGTAAAGGCTTACCAGTGCTATGAATTGCGATAGCATTGAGACGTTCGCAGACTTCTTCCGCTACTAATGCCTTTGCTTCGGCCTTCATCGTCCTGCAATCGCTCATCCTGCCTATAACACTGACCCTGATGCCCCCATCCAAAAAGTTAAGTGCCTCCAGCTTTTTTGACGCCGGCAATCCTGATAAGACTACTGCAATAGTTTGAGGATTCTCACTACCCAAGACCAATGCCAACGTTTGAGCATCGACGGAACAAATAGATATGAAAGGATCACGATTGCACAATACATCCTGTATCTGGGTCTGAATCTGCCCTGCTTTCTCTTCGCCTACCGTACTTTTCAGCACTTCGTCGAGAAAGCCATTGAGTCGAAATGTTTCTTCTGCCTGCAGCGAATGGTGGAACTGCCGTACAATTTTGTTGTTCTTGCTGCTGCTTTTAAAGCCGGCGGCATCCAGATATGCCAACTCCACTGCCAATTCCTGGACCACGTCAGCATCGAGATTCTTTACCAGCTCTGCAGCAGTGGCGGCATCCAGGCTCATCAACAACATTGCAGCTTTTTGCTTTCCCGTCAATGTCATTTATCTACCCCCCTTTTTCTTCAATCCAACTGGTAAACAATTGCCTGACACGTTCGGGATTATTCTCCAAAGCACTGGCTATCTGTTTGCGTAATACCAGCGGTTCCATCCCTCCCGCTCCACCGGAAAGAAGACTCGCGGGGCCCTCAATTCCAGCGAGCTGCTTTTGTCCGGCTGCCACCTTCACTTTTTTCTTAGCACCTCTGAACATGCGAAGAACAAGCAGGGCACAAACAGCCATAATCCCCAACGAAGCATTGCGGGCAATTGCTATAAAATCAAGCCCGGCCGACAACTCTTCATCCAGCAACGAATTGACCGGTCGATGAAACCTGGCGTTAACCACTTTAAGAGAGTCCCCCCCTGCAAGATCCAAACCAAGTGCATTTTCGATGAGTTTCCCCACATCATTAGGATCCATTGCATTCGCAACCTGTCCACCGGCCCCTGCTTCATTCGAATCGGGGGGCGATAAGTCAACAACGGCAGCAACCGATAGGGATATTATTTCACCGGGTAAAACGACCTCCTGCGTTACGGTCTTGCCGACCTGGTATTCGGTTGTAATTGTTTCATCTTTCTTCACGCTGCCCGGCACGACCGCCTGGGCTCCAGCCGTTTGACTACTGGCTCCGGTTTCGGAGCCAGTTGTAATCTCTTCCTTTGTAGCAACCCCCTTCGGCTCATACTTTTCCGTTATAGTGCTGACACTGTTCATATCAACAATAGCATGAATCCTGACTTTTGCTCGGCCGGGTCCCAGGACAGTGGTGAGCATCTCTTCAACCTTGTCTTCCAGGTTCTGCTCCACCCTTTCCCTGTAATCCTGGACTGTGCCGGCTCCACCGGCCATAGCCTGGTCCGACTCATTGGAAAGTAGGCGGCCTTGACTATCGATCACAGTTACATTCTCAGAGGTCAGCCCCTCGACACTACCGGATACCAAATGCGTAATCGCCGCTATGTTCAATGAGCTTAATCTGTAACCAGGTCTCAGCCTGAGGACAACAGAAGCCGTCGTCTTACCTGCGTCAGATGTGAAAAGCGTTTGTTCGGAGCTAACGATATGGATCCGGGCCTGATTCACGCCGTCAATCATCTGGATGCTCTTGGCAAGTTCATCCTGTAACGCCCGTTTGAGATTAACGCTTTGAACGAACGGGCTAATCCCGATTTTCTCATTGTCAAATATCTTGTAGCCGCCCTGGTCGCCGGCCGGTAGTCCCTCTTTCGCCATATCCAGACGAAGCTGATAAACTTTCTCTTTCGGAACATAGATACTTGTCCCGCCGTTGCGTAATTCATAGGCAACGCCCTGCTCACTGATTTTCTCTGTAATCTCAGCGGCTTCTTCCGGAAAAAGCTCCTTATACAGCATTCTCATATCAGGTCTCCGGGCCCAATGGACAAGAAATCCGCTTACAATTACGAATGTTAGAACGATAGCAACAAGAAGAGCCCGTTGAACCAGACTTATCTTTTCCCAAATTGCTCTTATCTTTTGGACAAAGCCCATTAAATCCCTTCGAACATTGATTATTACCTGCCGGAGAAAGCACGAATAATCAACAATGGATCGCTATCAATTACAACGGCATATTCATCGTTTGTTTGTACGCTTCAATTAGCTTGTTTCTTACACCCACAAGCAGCTTGAAACTCATATCAGCCTCAGCCACGGCGGAAACCACCGAGGTAATATCTTCGTTTTTGCCGGATAATAAATCCTTAATAGACATATCCGAAGACTGTTGAAGATCATCGACCCTGGATATGTAATTCCCGGCGGCCTTAATAGTACCAGCAAAATCCGTTTTCTTGCCGTCGGCACTTCCAACTTTCGGCATCTCTGGAGAATCAGTACGAACTCCCGGCTGTATGTATTGCAGTGGCCCGGTCACATTTGCATTTACATTGATCATCAATTATTCCCTAATTTATCGAAGTAACTCGAGT
>CAZHBL010000530.1:0-4139 GCA_964530105.1 uncultured Pirellulales bacterium
GAATTGGGTGAGCTTATCAATGATGTTATTATGGGTATGCGCGAGGTCGCTGACGAAATCGGTCTGAAAGGTAATCCTGATGTGTCGGGATAAATCTTCAGGTTTTAAACAGTATGTTCGAGATTGAGATATGTGTAGGTATATTTGTTTATCAGTATTGATACTCATGTTATTAGGTGGTTGTGATGGTGGCAAATCGCGTTTAACCGATGCTGAGTTGGAGCGTCGAACTCTTACACAGAAGATAGAACTTGTCGAAGCTGCGGGTGGATTTGTGCTGATGGTTGGCGGCGAAACTCTTACCAGCGATGAAATCATCGACTCGCGAACACGACTAAATGGGTTGTTTGCTTCGCCAAAAGAGTATTTCAGGCCTATTGCACAAGCGAACGAGCTTGAGCAGTTCAAAGAGCGGGCCAAAGGGCAGCTTGAAGAAGTTCTTATGGCTAAAATCTCGAATATTCTGCTTTATCAGCACGCCAAAAGGCAGGCGGGAGGGAATATTGACGAAGCTCTGGACAAGGCAGCAGAAAATGAGTACAGAAAATTTGTTCTCAACTTTGGAGGTGACCAGGCCAGGGCCGACGATGAACTTAAACGAAGGCTGATGGATAAGAAGAGCTTCAAGGAGCAGGCAAAAAAAGATATGCTCATTTATGAGTACAGGAGATCGAAATTACCTATGAACAGGCCGGTTACCTATCACGAGCTGATGGATTGCTACAACCGGATAAAGGACAAATATTTCGCCAGAGCTTCGAAGATAAGATTCCGGTTGATTGATATTCAACCGGCCAAGTTGGAGGTAGAAGACCCGAACGAAGACCGCTGGCAGCTCGGCAAAGAGCGGGCGAATAAGTTGCTTGAACTAATAAAATCAGGAGAGGACTTTAGCGAATTGGCAAAGCAATATTCGCACGGGGACTGGAAAGATTTTGGCGGATTGTGGAGGTCGGTACAGCCCTCGTCTTTAGCTGAGCCTTATGATATCCTTGCGGTTGAAGCTGATAAGATGGAACCTGGTGATGTGGCAGGGCCTATTGTAACGAAGCAGCACATTTTCATTATGAAGCTTCAAGAAAAGCAAATAGCCGGTTATGAACCGTTTGAAGATGTACAGGATTTGGTAAAAGAGAGAGTTCTTTTAGATCGTCAGGGCGAGGTTATTGATAAACTCAATGCCGAAATTAGGCAGGAGGCGAAACTCAGTAGAACAGACAAATTCGTGGATTTTTGCCTGGAAAAGATTTATCGAATCAGCAATACCAGCGATGAAATATCAGGGAGTGAAAGCCGGAGCCGACAATAACGGCGGAATAGTAATTTGGATCGAGAGATGGAAATTGTTGCACATGGCATAGACCTGGTCGATTGTCCGCGGATAGAGCAGATGATACAGCAGCACGGGGAGCGTTTCATCAAGAGGGTTTTCACTGCTGCTGAGCAGGCCTATACCGGGGCGAATAAGAACGAAGTGGAGAAATTAGCCGGTCGCTTCGCCGCCAAGGAAGCGGTTCTTAAACTGGTAGGGACAGGATGGCGCGGCAAAATCGCCTGGACGGACATAGAGATAATAAACAACGCTGCAGGTCAGCCTGAGGTGACTCTTAGTGGAGAGGTTAGAAAAATCGCCGACAAACTTGGCATAAAACATATCAGCATAAGCATTACCCATACGGCAAATTTTGCCATTGCATCGGCAGTCGCGCTAACACAGTCAAATGAAGACAAATGAGTTTGATTGCGTTGTTATAGGCGGTGGTCACGCCGGTGTTGAGGCTGCTCATGCTGCTGCTACAATCGGCGCTAAAACCTGCCTTATTACTATCAGCAGGGATACAATAGCAAAGATGAGCTGCAATCCGGCTGTCGGTGGACTTGGCAAAGGACAGATAGCGCGCGAGGTCGATGCGCTCGGGGGTCTTATGGGGCTGGCGACCGATGCGACGGGAATTCAATTTCGCCTGCTGAACCGTTCGAAAGGCCCGGCTGTCCGTGCTCCGAGGGCACAGGCCGACAAATACAAGTACAAAAATCATATCCGTATGCTGCTCGAACAAACACCGAATTTGACTATTGTCGAGGCGATGGTCTCGCAGATTATAACCGAGAAAAACCGCGTGCGGGCAGTGAGATGCACTGACGGAAGGATTTATAATGCTCCAACCGTTATCCTGACGACAGGGACATTTCTTGGCGGGTTAATGCACATCGGAACGCAGCAGCTCGCCGGTGGCCGGCTCGATGAGCCCTCGGCCAACGAACTCTCGGACAGCCTCCGGCAGGTCGGGCTCGAACTCAAAAGGCTCAAAACCGGCACGCCGCCAAGACTGGATGCGGCCACGGTGGACCTGGATAGGCTCGAAGTTCAGCACGGAGATGAACAGCCGGCACCTTTTTCATTTATGACTGAAAGAATCGTTCGATCGCAGATTCCCTGCTGGATTACCTATACCAATCAACAAATACATAAGCTCTTGAGGGACAATCTGCACCTTGCGCCGCTTTATTCCGGACAGATTACTTCCACGGGCCCCAGGTACTGCCCGAGCATTGAGACCAAGATTGTGCGTTTCGCGGATAAGGACCGCCACCAGGTATTTCTGGAGCCCGAAGACGAGAAAATATCGACGATCTACTGCAACGGCATAAGCACTTCCGTGCCAAAAGACGTGCAGGAGCAAATGCTCAGGCTTATGCCCGGCACGGAAAAAGCCCGGATTGTTCATTACGGCTACGCGATTGAATATGATTATTGCCCGCCGATTCAGTTAAAGCCGAATCTCGAAACCAGGAAGATATCGGGATTGTTTCTGGCCGGGCAGATAAACGGGACTAGCGGCTACGAAGAGGCGGCGGCACAGGGTATTATCGCCGGTATAAACGCAGCCGGAAAACTCCAGAGCAAAGAACCGGTCGTACTCGCCAGAGACCAGGCGTATACTGCCGTGATGATCGACGATTTACTCACCAAAGGTATCGACGAGCCTTATCGAATGTTTACGTCACGAGCAGAGTATCGATTGGCGCTGCGGGCAGACAACGCGGATCGCAGACTCACACAAATCGGTAGATCGGTCGGCCTTGTCGGCGAAGTAAGATGGACAAAATTCCAAAACAAGCTCGACCAAATTGAAAAGCTCAAGAGTTATCTCAAGACCTCGACGACGGCAGATGCCGGCCGGATAACTTTGTGGGACCTGCTTCGCCGGACGGATAAAACTCCTGCCGTGACGCTGGCTGATAATCCCGATATTCAGAGGATGAATCTTGCCGAAGATGTGCTACAGGCGGTGATGATCGATGCTAAGTATGAGGGTTACTTAGCCAAGCAGGAGAGGCTTGTGGCGAATTTGAGGACGCTTGAGAAAAAGAAGATGCCGGAGGGCCTTGATTATAACAGCATCGCGCACCTTCGGCCGGAAGCAAAGGAGAAACTCTCAGCCTTCAAACCTAGCACGCTCGCCCAGGCCTCTCGAATAAGCGGCATCACGCCGGCGGATATTACTGTGATTCAAATCCACCTGAAAAAGACGCTTTCACCCGGGCGAATGAGTGACGTCGAGAATGATCGAACGCAATGATTGAACTGTCTGAGAATATCTACAATAGCCGGACCACGCGCAGCGAACCCAAGTTCAAGCTGTGGCGTTCAGCGGGTTTGATGCTAACGTACAAATGCAACTGCGCCTGCGAATTTTGCTACTATAACTGCAACCCCGAGAAGTGCGGCTTGATGCCAGTTGATATGGTCATAAGCGCATGGCAGTCGTTGAAAATCCTCGCAGGCGACGGCGCAAAAATTCACATCACAGGAGGCGAACCTTTTCTGTACTGGGACCACTTGCAGCAAATTCTCGAAGAGGGGCAAAAACAAAATTTAGGTAAAGTCGATTTAATCGAGACAAACGGATTCTGGGCGACGAGTGATAAGATTATCCGGCGAAGGCTAAAAAGACTCGATGAGCTCGGAATGAATCGTGTTAAGGTCAGCACCGATCCGTTTCACCAACAATACGTTGACATCGAGCCTGTGCGCCGGTTAGCTGTGATTGCAGAAGAGATTTTAGGCCCTGGGCGCCTGCTCGTTCGCTGGCAAAAGTATCTGGAAAATCCAACTGATATGAAAAATCTCTCGC
>CAZHBL010000531.1:0-4122 GCA_964530105.1 uncultured Pirellulales bacterium
AACCCTGTCGCGATGTTCTTTTGGTATGCCGATTCCATTATCCTGAACGGTCACGTAAACCGTCTGATCTTGTTCGTTCAGCGTAATTTCAATTCGCCCGGATTCTTTTGTGTATTTGACGGCGTTATCTATCAAGTTTGCAAAAACCTGCTCGATCTTGTTGCGGTCCGCCTGGATGCTGAAGTCATCACCTTGCGTACTCACGGTTAAACTCTGTTTCTTCTCAGCAAGCGCTTGTTCGAATCCCAATGATATTTCATCTATGACTTCTTTCAGGTCGAACTCGGTTCTGTTCACACAGTCCCTTGACAGTTCGAGCTCACTAAGGCTCAACAAATCATCGATTATATACCCGAGTCTGTCGGAATGTTCTTTGATAATCGAGATAAACTTACGTAACTTTTCCTTGTCATTTATTGCCTTGTTTTGCAGTGTTTCTATATAGCCTTTAATGAGGGTCAATGGCGTTTTAAGCTCGTGAGAAACATTGGCAACAAAGTCCGTTCGAACGCGATCCAGCCGCTTCAGGTTTTCCATTTTCTGCTGTAGCTCGTCGGCCATTGTGTTCAATGACTCAGCCAATTCTCCGAGCTCGCCTTTGCTTTTGATCCGTACCCTTTTACTGAAGTCCCCCCTGGCAATCTGCTGAGCCGTCTCTTTCACTTGTCTGATAGGCAGGATAATACTCCTCGAAATGAAATATGCTGCTATAAGTGCAATGATAACGGCTGCGATTGTTCCGAACAGTACTACTCTATAGATGATCCGTATCTCCGGCTGGACGCGTGAAAGCGGCAGGGCGAAACGGACGACCCCAAGAATTCTATCGCCTTGGTCCACACGCACGGCAACGTATTTCATATTTATCCCCAACGTGTCACTGAAATGAGTGCTCTGTCCGAAGCCATTTTTAATCGCTTCAATCACTTCGAGCCTGTCGCTGTGGTTTACCATCAGGGAGGGTTTATATTCTGAATCACCGAGAACCCGGCCATCCTTCTCAATAACCGTGATTCTCAGGTCCAATTTGTCCGCCAGTTGTCTGGTCTTTGTCTGGATACCTTCAAACTTGCCTTCGATTAGGTCGGTTTGGAGAATGTCGCCGACCAGTACGGCGTTGCTTTTCAATTCGGCAGAGATTTTCTGCTCAAAATGCTCCTGCAGTCTTAAACTGACAGAGAAGTTTAAAACGAAAACAACGATAAGGATTAAAACCGAGAATGCACCGAAGAATTTCAAGACGAGTCTGTTTTTCATTTATAATTCCTTAAATCTGTAGCCGGCACCACGAATCGTCTCAATATAGTCTTTGGCCCGGCCCAGTTTGTGCCGCAGTGACTTTATGTGAGCATCTACCGTCCTGTCGCAAACAATAGTGTCCTGACCTGCAACCGCGTCTAAAATCCGGGCTCTTGAAAAGACCATGCCGGGCCGTCGGGCCATAAACTCCAACAGCTTGAACTCGGTCAAGGTCAGTGAAATCTCTTTTCCCCCGACAGTCACTTTGTGCCGTGTCCTGTCCATGGTTATCTGTCCTCTTTGGATTTTGTTGCCGGCATGTTCCCCTTTCCTCCGCCTCAAAATCGCTCGCATTCTCGCAATCAGCTCTCTGGGACTGAAAGGTTTGGTCACATAATCGTCGGCGCCTAATTCGAGACCTACGACTTTGTCTGTCTCCTGTGATTTTGCACTGAGAATAATAATCGGTACATGTGCTACTCTATCGTCGTTCTTTAGAGTCCGGCATACTTCAAAGCCGTCCATAATAGGCAGCATAATATCCAGAATAATCAGGTCCGGCCGTTCCTTTCCGGCCAGCGCTATCCCCTCCTCACCGTTCAATGCCGAGATTGTGTCGTATCCTTCTTCCTTAAGATTGTAATCGAGCATTTCGACGATATCTTTGTCGTCTTCGATGATCAGGATCTTACGTTTACCCATGCCGTATACCTCTGCCTTTCAGAATCTATGCAGAATTAACATATCATGCCAGGACTTATCTTTATGTCTTTCATCGAGACTTGATGGCTTTATGGATTTCCTTGTTTATCCTGACACTGCACCAGGCTTCGCCGCACATCGAGCAGTAATCGGCGGAGTCCGGCAGCTTTGCCTTCATCTCTTCGCAGGCTTGATTATGCATTCGTTCGGCCGTTTCCGGATCGAGCGATTCGGCCAGGTGCATTTTCCAGTCCAGATTCGTGCGGGCCCTGCTCAGTTTCCTGTCCCGCTCGGCGGCGCCTTTCAAGCCCCTGGCGACGTCGCCGGCGTGAGCTGCGATTTTTGCCGCTATGACGCCGGCCCGAACATCCTCGGCATCGGGCAGACCCAGATGTTCCCTCGGCGTGACGTAGCATAAAAACGATGCGCCGTAAAAAGCGGCGGCGGTTCCGCCTATGGCCGATGTAATATGGTCATAGCCGGGCGCAATGTCGGTCACCAGGGGGCCAAGTACGTAGAAGGGGGCACCGTGGCAAATCTCCTGCTGGATCTTCATGTTGTACTGAATCTGGTCGAACGGCACGTGGCCGGGACCTTCGACCATCACCTGGCAGCCCTTCTCCTGCGCTCTGGCGGTCAGCTCGCCGAGGGTCCTCAGTTCCGCGATTTGCGCCTCGTCGGTAGCATCGGCGATCGCGCCGGGCCGCAGACCGTCGCCAAGAGAAAAGCAAACATCGTATTCGGCCAATATGTCACACAAATCGTCGAACATATCGTATAAAGGATTCTGCTTATTGTGATGCAGCATCCATTTGGCTAACAGCGCTCCGCCCCGGCTGACAATTCCCGCAACCCGGTTCTCGAGCAGCGGCAAATGCTCTCTTAGAACGCCCGCGTGAATCGTAAAGAAATCCACGCCCTGCCGGGCTTGTTTTTCAATAATCTCCAGTATAATCCCGCCGTCGATATCCTCGACGCCTCTTTTCTCGATGATCTGGTAAATGGGAACCGTTCCGAACGGAACAGGGCATTGAGCGAGCAATCTTTCCCGGGTCTCATCGAGGTTGCCGCCCGTACTCAAATCCATTATCGCATCGGCGCCGGCGTCCAGTGCCGTCTGCATTTTGTCGAGCTCCACTTCCACCGAGCTGCGAACGCTGCTCGTGCCGATATTTGCATTGACCTTTGTCGAAAGCACCCGGCCGATGCCAGCAGGTATTAGATTGGTTTTCAGATGTCTCTTGTTGGACGGGATAACAAGCCGGCCGGCGGCAATTTCATCTCGTATTAGCTCAGCATCGACATTTTCAGTCTCGGCGACAAATTTTACTTCGTCGCTAATCGTGCCGCTTTTTGCAATTTGTATCTGTGTCGCCATCTTCTAAAATTCCATGTCTAAATAAAAAAATCGCTCCTGCAGGAAGCGATTTATTCTTACGTCGTCCGTTTTTTTAATATTGCTAATCACTTTCCTACGCAGGCATTGACGCCGGTTTGGCGTTTGTCCTGATCAGGTTCAGAGGGTTCTCTCTCAGGCCCGCTTCTCCGCGAACCGCCCCTAGTGAACTGTTTCATTATAGCGTGCTTCCGGCGGCAGTCAAACAAATACTAACGATTGCCGGAGGTGCCAACCGCCGGCTGCCGTGCCGGAGACTTTTCTAAGGCAGTTGGAGGAAGAGGTAAACGCCCTTTTTATTCGAGGTTACGATATCGGGTTTGCCGTCGCCGTTCATATCCGCGATTTCGAACTGGGTTCCGACGCCGGAATCGTCATCGATCTTGTGCGGGATATACTCGATATCGCCATTCTCGGGGCGGCGCAGCTCGAACCAGTAGAGCACCGCCGGATCTTTGCCGCCGGGATCATTGCCCATGTGCGCGAAATGCCGCTTGCCGGTGACCAGGTCGTCGATGCCGTCGCCATTGATATCAACCAGGCGTATAGCATGTGTCTGAGAATACTCTTTGAATATCTCATGCTGCTCGAACTTCGGACCGTCCGCGCCGGGGATTTGCTCGAACCACCAGATGCCGTAATTGTGCGCCGAGCTGGTAATAACATCACTGTCACCGTCTCCGTCAATATCATAGACAAGCAAATCGGCACAGTCCGGGCCGAGCTTGGCCGGGTGGAATTTCCAATTCTTATCCGTGCGATCCCTGGGCGCCTCCCACCATCCT